>JAEDEG010000066.1 GCA_016293435.1 Clostridia bacterium | reverse complement strand
ACTACGCCTCGGTGGACTTTCACCACAGAGCATTGATATGCCCGTCATACCACAAGAGGCAGCCGTATTTTGCGGCTGCCTTGCCTGTATATTATAACGTTGAATGACGCGGCTTTGCCGCTTATTGAAAATTTTTAATACACGGTTATTATATGATGTCTTTCAAACTGTTCACCCGGTGCAAGCCTTTGTATTGACTCTTTTTTGCTGATATCGTCAGGCGCCTCGCCAAACTCCGCCATACCGCACCAGGGCTCAATACACACAAACTGAGACATAGGGCAGCTCCATATAAACAGATTGTCAAAGCCTTCAAATTCTACTCTGATTTTGTCATCTCCGGCTTTGTTTCGAAGATATACTGCCTTGCTGATTGGGTTTTCATAAACTACGGTTATCGAATCGGTAAACAGCTCGTTACTGAGCTTTAGCACACTGTGGCCGTCTCTTGTATCAAGGCTTTCCTCGGGTGCAAGTCTTGTTTCAAAGATATAGGGTTTTTCAGGCTCCTCTTTTTCAAAGTGAATTTCATATTCAGAGAGACCCTCCAAAAGAATGTATCCCTCGTGAGATCCAATCGAAAAATACATGTCACCATCACTGTCGTTTATGATTTCATAACTCACATCAATCGATTTGCCCAAAAGCTTGTATGTAACTATGAGTTCAAAATCATAAGGATAGCATTTTTTTGTTTCCTCGTTAGATACAAGAGAGAACACCGCCAGATCTTCGCTACACTCCATAAGATTAAATTCCGAGTTTTTTGCAAAGCCGTGGCTTCCCATGGGATATTCTTTGCCGTTTACTCTGATTTTTTTGCCGATAGGTGTACCGCATACCGGAAACAGCACCGGTGCATGATCCTGCCAGAAAATCATGTCGTTCTGATGCAGAAGCTCATCGCCATGAGCATTTTGCACGCTCGTGAGCTCAGCACCGAGAGTGTTGATTTTTACGGTGAGATATTCATTTTTGATACAGATATTATATAGGCTCATTTCAATTTACTCCTTAAAATTGATATTTCCTATATAATACCATAGTTTCTCAAATTTTAAAAGGGGCAAATGTAAAAAAAGTAAAAAAATTACTAAATTTGCCGTGAAGTCTTGTAAAACCACAAATTTTGTAGTATAATCAATTATGTATGTAATGTATTTTTGTAATAATATTTAATAAATTTATTGGAGGTATACAAATGAGCGCATTTTTAGACTCAATCAAGGCTCGCGCAAAGCAGGACAAAAAGACAATAGTTCTTCCGGAATCTATGGACAGAAGGACCTTTGAAGCAGCTGCAACTGTTCTCAAAGAGGATATTGCCAACATAGTTATTATCGGTACACCAAAAGAGGTTGCCGAAAACAGCAAAGGTCTTGATATTTCAAAGGCAACCATTATCGATCCCTATACATACGAAAAGACAGAAGAATATATCAATCTTTTTGTAGAACTCCGCAAATCCAAGGGGCTCACATATGAAGAAGCCAAAAAACAGGCTCTTGGTGATTATATGTACTACGCTTGCCTTATGGTTAAAGCCGGTGATGCCGACGGTGTTGTTTCGGGTGCTTGTCATTCCACAGCCAACACTCTGCGTCCCAGCCTTCAAATTATCAAAACCAAACCCGGAGTTAAGCTTGTATCAGCTTTCTTCCTCATGGTAGTGCCCAATTGCGAATACGGGTCAGACGGTATATTTATTTTCGCCGATTCCGGTCTTGAGCAAAATCCCGACCCCGAAAAGCTTGCCGCAATTGCAGCCTGCTCTGCCGAATCTTTTGAGCTCCTTGTTCAAAAAGAGGCAATGGTTGCTATGCTTTCTCATTCTACAAAGGGCAGTGCAAAGCATGCCGATGTTGACAAAGTGGTAGAAGCTACCGGAATTTGTAAGGAAAATAATCCCAATCTCAAGATTGACGGCGAGCTTCAGCTCGATGCTGCCATTGTACCAAGTGTTGGTGAATCAAAGGCTCCCGGTTCACCCGTTGCAGGTAAGGCAAACGTATTGGTGTTCCCCGATCTTGATGCAGGCAATATTGGCTATAAGCTTGTACAGCGTCTTGCCAAGGCCGAAGCATACGGCCCTGTGACTCAGGGTATTGCAATGCCTATCAACGACCTTTCCAGAGGCTGCTGTGCAGATGATATTGTCGGTGTTGTAGCAATCACTTGTGTGCAGGCTCAGGCTAACTGATTTTGTTTTTAATTTATTTATAAAGGCGGTATAGAATTATGAATATTTTAGTTATCAACGCAGGAAGCTCTTCTCTCAAATATCAGTTTATCAAGATTGAAGAGGAAAAAGTTTTGGCAAAGGGTCTTTGTGAAAGAATAGGCATTGAGGGTTCAAAGCTTACTCTCAAGGTTCCCGGAAATGACGATTATGTTGTAGAAAAGCACATGGATGACCATTCTGTTGCAATCAACATGGTAATTGATGCTCTCACCGATGCTGAGCACGGCGTTATCAAGGATATGAGCGATATTGATGCTGTAGGTCACAGAGTTGTACATGGCGGTGAAATCTTTGCTTGCTCCGTTGTTATCGATCAGAAGGTTAAAGATGCTCTCAATGAGTGTATCGATCTTGCACCTCTTCACAACCCTGCAAATATCATCGGTATCGAAGCCTGTGAAAAGGTTATGCCGGGTGTACCTCAGGTGGGTGTATTTGACACTGCTTTTCATCAGTCAATGCCCCAAAAAGCATATATGTACGGTCTTCCTTATGAGCTTTATACAAAGCACAAAATCAGAAGATACGGCTTCCACGGCACAAGCCACCGTTTCGTGTCTGAAAGAGCTGCTGTGATGCTCGGCAAACCCCTCGAAGAGCTGAAAATTATTACATGTCATCTCGGCAACGGTTCTTCCATAGCTGCTGTTGACTGCGGTAAATCAGTAGACACAAGCATGGGATTTACTCCTCTTGCAGGTGTTCCAATGGGCACACGCTCGGGCGATATTGACCCCGCAATTGTAACCTTTATTATGGAAAAAGAAAATCTCTCTGCAAAAGAGGTTAACGACCTTCTCAACAAGAAGTCCGGTGTATTTGGTATCAGTGAACTCAGCAGTGATTTCAGAGATCTCGAAGGCTCTATGAATACCAACAAAAAATCCGCTCTTGCTCTTGATATGTTTGCATACGGAGTTACAAAATACATTGGTGCATATGCTGCTGTTATGGGCGGTGTTGATGCTGTTGTATTTACAGCCGGTGTAGGTGAAAACACAGCTCTTACAAGAAGTCAGATTGTGGAAAAGCTTGGATTTATGGGTATCAAAATTGATCCCGAGCTCAATAAGATAAGAGGCGAAGAAAAAGATATTTCAGCTGCTGATGCAACAGTAAGAACCCTCGTTATTCCCACAAACGAAGAACTTATGATAGCAAAAGATACAGCAATGCTTGTAGGCAATAAATAATAAAAAATCAGGCTGCAGCAAACAGGGCAATTGCATCATGCTGCAGCCGTCTTAATATTTAACGGGGGATAAATAATGGCTAAACAGTCAAATCAAAAGCTTAAAATAATGTATCTTGCTAAAATTCTTTTTGAAAATACCGATGAATCCCACCCAATGACACTGGCCAAGATTATATCGGAGCTTGAAAATCTCGGTATACATGCCGAAAGAAAAAGTCTGTATGACGATATAGAAAATCTCAATTATTTTGGCATGGATATATGCAGAGCAAGCGGCAAAAACGGCGGTTATTTCAACGCCTCGGGCTCCTTTGAGCTGGCAGAGTTAAAGCTTTTGACGGATGCAGTCGAGGCAGCAAGGTTTATCACTCCCAAAAAGACCATGGAGCTCATTTCCAAAATCGAAGGTCTTACCGACCGCCACAGTGCGCGAAGTTTGCATCGTCAGGTATATGCGGCAAACCGTGTTAAAACCAAAAATGAGCAGATTTTTTATAATGTAGACAAAATACACGAGTCCATATCTGCCAACCGTCAAATTACATTTCGCTATTTCGATTACGACATTTCTAAGAATAAAAAATATCGTAAAAACGGAACTGAATACATCGAATCGCCGGTAGCCCTTTTGTGGGATGACGAAAAATATTATCTTGTTGCCTACAGCAGTAAATACGGGAATTATGTTCACTATAGGGTAGACCGCATGGAGTCCATTTCTGTTTCAGACAAAATGCGCATACTTCCCGATGTTCCCTTTGATTCTGCAGGCTATGCACGCAAAATGTTTTCAATGTTTTCGGGCGAAGAAATTTTAGTTACATTACGTTTTGAAAATTCTTTAATAAATGTCGCATTTGACCGTTTTGGGATGGACATAACTCCCTACAAAGACGGCGAGGAACATTTTATAATAAAAATAAAGATTTCTGTCAGTCAGCAGTTTTTTGGATGGATAGCGTCACTTGGCGGCAGGGCATCAATAGTATCTCCCGAAAATGTAAAGAGAGACTTTGTCAGTATGATAGACAATATTGCCAAAAGCCATAAATAGGAATTCACAATCAGACAAATCAGACAAATTTTTAGCACAAATCGCATTTTTTTCTTGACACTGATTGGCTTATGTGCTATAATTACAAAGTATTTTGTGAAAAGATATTTGTAAGCATTATATAATCTTCCAAACAATAATTTTTAGCTTCCATTTGCAACTTTTCATTTAATATTTGCGGGTGTGGTGGAATTGGCAGACACGCAAGATTTAGGTTCTTGTGCCTTTGGTGTGCAGGTTCAAGTCCTGTCACCCGCACCAAAGCAATATAATCCGAACCAAATCTTCCCTGTGGGAGACGGGTTCGGATTATTTGTTTATTTCGAGAAATACGAAAATTTGTATTTTCGTAACGGCGTGTTAATACGCCCTGAGTCAAAACCGCGAGGACCAAGAAAAAAGAAACGTCTATAAAAACAGCGAGAGCCGCCGTATCGGTAGCTCTCGCTGTTTTATTATGTACTTTTAATGCGGCTTGTTCTGCCTTCCAAGCGGCGAACTCGCGTTGTCCTTCTTCGCTATCGTAAAATGCTCGAATATCATCGAACACACAACGTGCAAAGTGCTCTATTGCGTACTGTGGGACGTTTGTTTTATTTATTAACTTTTTCTTTCTTGCCATATAAAAATGATTCCTTTCTTATGTATTAGAACATTAATATATGGGAAACGATATGCGGGTGGCGGTTAGTGAAAATTGTATCTTATATATTATATATGTGAGCAATCGCATAAATACCGATTGCACCTGCCTTTAGGTAAAAAAGGAAAGTAAGTGGTAATGCGTACATTAAATTATCATTTGCCATTGGATGACGACACCAATATAAAAACGCTGGTATGACACAGCCGCTTCAGTAGAATGTGTTCGGCGTAAATGCGCCCAACTGTCCGCATTTATGTACGTCAGAGGTTAAAGCTGGAAGAAAGACCTTGTTACGCCTAACCCGATTAAATCGGTACATTGGTTAAAGCTATCCCAGGTGAGAGGCATGGCCACCCACTTTATGTATGAAGGTGGCAGGAAATACACAGATAAACCGAAAGGTTACGCACGTTGAAATGTGTGGATTGGCGCGTGTAGAAAGTGTAGTTTGTTGAAATTTTCAATAAACGTCGGACAGTTAATGAATACGGATACCTCGTTGATACAATAGCGAAGCGGCGTGGCGCAACCGCCTCTCTGCGCGTATTTTGGGCGACTTTTTTAAAAGCTACAGGAGAAGTCTGCCCAAAAAAGCCGTTGCCTGTTAAGGTGTCCAAGGCTCGCAGCGTGAGGGGTGAAGATTTCAAAACACAGTTATCCGAGAGCTGAGGAGATCGGTGACCCGACGAAGCTCTCCTACAAATTATTATAGTAATAAAGCATAAAGGGTGAGGTTTAAAGCCTCACCCTCTTTCTATGTCATCAAAATCGTAATCGTATTCAATTTCTCTTTCCAAAGGTTCGTTCCCTTGCTCAAAAACGCCAAGTTCTTGTGCTTCAAACTGCGCTTCCCAAGAGGCACGCAACTGTTCGGCGTTTCTACCCATATAACTGTTAAAGCCGTCTATAATGTGCTTGACCTCGCCGTTTTCACCACGAACTTTGGCTTTTTTGATAAACTCAAACATGCAATATTGTATGAATGGTTGCTCTACTTGGTCGGCAAGAATATTGTTCATTTCTTGCAATTTTTGGTTCTTAAAGGTTAATTTTCTACATTCTTTACGTAACACCTCGGCTTGTTGTGTAAGGCTATCCAACTCTAATTGATTGGTATTTTTCTTGTATTCTTGCACCGATAAATGCTCTCGGATATGTTCGGGATCGTGTGTTTCGCCTCGTTCCATGCCTCGCGGCTTGCCAACTTGCTCATAAAATTCGTCTTGTCGGCGGCGGTAGTCGGCACGACCGCCCATAATATCACGTGCAGACAAACGATTTTGTCCGTCATCGTCGTGTATTATGGCGGGAGAAATACAAGCTAAATGGGGTACTTTTTCATCGAAATGAATAACCGCATTCATAACCTTGCCGTATGTTTTTTCGTGGTATGCAAGGCAGTCCTTGAAGTATGATACAATCTCATCCAAGCCCTTGTCAGCAAACCACTCGGGCGAAGCACCATAGAAGCCCTCAAGGACAACAACGCTGTTTTTCCTTTCTTGTACTTTTGCTTCTTCAAGTGCTTTGGTTACGGCTTTACCCCAATTATCTGCTTTTACCAAAAATATGTTAAAATCGGTAAAATCCCAATTTATGTCCGAAGCGGCAAAATCTCTGCCTTTCTTAAAATCTTCGGAAGTTCGGTTAGCTTCAATTTGTAATCCGTAAAGGGCTGAACGTTTACGCTTTTCAACTCTCATTATACAGTATGCCATAGGAATCTCCTTGTTTGAGCAATCGGGGGCGTGTGTCAGACTTTCGCTTTCCGTGTTTTGCCACTCAACCGATAATTCAACCGCACGACAAATGCCGTTCCGTTGGTTATCGGTTTCGTTGACACTTGCAAATTTTCCTCGTTGCCGAAAGCATATATTCGGCACTCGTCAACTTTGCAATTGTGTCAACACTACAAGCAAAGTCTAACACACTAGACAAATCTTCGCTTTGTTCGTTGTGGCAAGGGTATCCCCCTGCACCCCTCTATATTGCTTTTGTTTACAAGAGCAATATAGAATATAAATATCAATAGTGCTACAATAGGAACAGATATCATATATTTCAACCCTTAGTTGAAAAACATCGTTTTACAAGTTATTGTCAGCACGGAAATCATATGGTATACTCTAATTGAGCTCAAAAATTAACGCGCGTCACTTGATTTAGGAGGCAAATAATGAATATTGGAAATAAAATCAGAGAACTACGCAAGCAACGTGGTATAACTCAGGAACAGTTGGCGGAGAGCATAGGAATTTCTTTTCAAGCTGTTAGTAAATGGGAAAATAATATTACTCTTCCCGATATCACACTTGCACCCGTTTTGGCAAGTTATTTTGGTGTGTCGATGGATGAATTATTCGATTTCAACTTAAGTGAAATCGAATGCGCAATAAAAAATATAACCGACGAAGCATATAAATACAGGGAGAGCAATCCGTCTGAAAGCAGGCGAATAATTGAAGAGGGTTTAAAAAAATATCCCGAAAACGATATATTGTTAAACAACTTATTGTATGTTTTGAATTATACAGAAAAACCAGATGAAACGATTATCGTCGCAAGTAAACTTATTGAAAAAACTGTCCAAAGCGATGTGAAATATGATGCTCTCAGATTCCTTGCGTATGCTTTTAAAGCAAAAGGAGATTATGAAAGTGCCGAGGCTGCCATTGAACAAATTCCCGAAATATATTTTACCAAGTTGACAGAGAAAGCATATCTTTTATCAGGAAAAGCAAAGTTTGAAGCCGCCGAAAAGCAAAAATGGATTTCTTTTGAAAATCTGCTTCAAATGATGTGGAAGTTAGCTGAATATTACGAGGAAAACAAAGAGATAGAGAAAGCTATCAAGGAAACCGAAAAAGCTTTAAATCTCATATCTATCATCAAAAAAGCCGAATTTGATACTTATATAGAATTTTTCAACAAGCAAATAAAGCGTTTGAAAAATAAGCTTTAACTATCATCATCTTGGCGATCACGACAAAAGTAGCCGTCTCCAACATTGGAGACGGCTACTCTTATGTCATATTCAGGGCTATTTTTGTTGATTTTCAAAAGTAGTAAAAAAGTAGTACGATTTACATAACGCTTTGCAGATAATGGTATAGTTAATTGACTAAAGTTTCCCCTTGTGGTATATTAGAAGTAATATATCACAAGGGGATTTTTATATGGGAACTATAAAAGCGGTTATTTACGCAAGATATTCATCAAGTGGTCAACGAGAAGAATCTATCGAAGGTCAGATTAAAGATTGCACTGCATTTGCAGAACGCAACGGCTACACAATTATAGGAACTTATGTAGATAGAGCGCTCACTGGCAGAAATGACAAACGCCCCGAGTTCCAAAAGATGATTAGGGATAGCAAACGTCAACAGTTTAATTTAGTAATCGTTTGGAAACTTGACCGCTTTTCTCGTAATCGTTATTATAGTGCAAAAAACAAGTATATGTTGAGGCAAAATGGAGTTAGGGTTGTTTCTGCAAATGAGAATATTGCAGAGGGTTCAGCGGGTATATTAACGGAAGCTATGCTCGAGGGTATGGCAGAATGGTATTCCGAGAATTTAAAGGAAAATGTTCTTCGTGGCTTAACAGTCAATGCAGGTAAATGCAAGTGGAACGGCGGCACACTTCCCATTGGTTATGTAATTAACGAGGAACAGCACTTTCAGGTTAATGAACTGACTGCCCCTTATGTGCTTGAAGTATTCAAAAAATACGATGATGGTAAAACTATAAAAGAAATCCAAGACTTTCTTAACGAAAAAGGTATTACTAATACGAAAGGTAAACCTGTGAGTTGGTCAGCAGTTCAACATATGCTTTCCAACCGCCGTTATATCGGTGAGTATTCTTATCGAGAAATAGTCATACCTGATGGAATACCCGCCATTGTTCCACTAGATTTGTTTGAACGAGTTCAAGAAAAACTTGAAAAAAATAGTAAGGCTCCATCAAGAAACAAAGCAAAAGAAAACTATTTACTGACAACTAAAATATTCTGCGGTAATTGTGGTACCTCTATGAACGGAGAGACAGGAACTAGTCGCAACGGCACAGTTCACCGCTATTATAAATGCCATGCAGTTAAGAAAAAATTGAACGATTGCAAGAAGAAATCTGTTAAAAAAGAATGGATTGAAGATTTAGTTGTTAACGAAACTATGGCTATGTTGATGGATGATGATATGATAGAAGCAATCGTTTCAATGCTTATAAGATTGCAGGATGAAGAAAACACCGCTTTGCCAATGTATGAAAAACAATTACACCAAACCGAAACAGCGATTGATAATATTGTTACGGCGGTTATGGGCGGTATGGTTTCCAAAACTTTGCAAGAAAAATTAACGCAACTTGAAGCGGCAAAGGAAGAATTGCTTGTTCGGATCGCAGAAGAAAAATTAGAAAAGCCCAAAATTTCTGCCGAGTTTATGACATTTTGGTTGCACCGCTTCCGCAAACTTGACGTGCGACAAGAAGCCCACCGACAAATGTTAATTGACGCCTTTGTTAATGCTGTTTTCGTTTACGATGATAAACTGCTACTCACTTTCAATTTTAAGGATGGTACACGCACAATCTCATTAACCGACACAAAAATAGCGGTTGATAAGAATACTGGTTCGAATTTAGATTGCTCTGTTGCACTAAATCGGAACCGTAATTTTGATACAAAGTTGCGGTTCTGTTTTTTTGCCCGAAAACACCGTAACAACGGGATTTTTACAAAAATAATGCACCGCTTTTGACCTAAAAAACAGGCAAAGGCGGTGTATTATTTTATCACTCAGTAAACACTGTCCAAAATTTTATGAAAAGAGAAAGGCAACCCGAGCGGATTGCCTTAAATGTTGTATTGAAATCAGAGCAACGCTCTGCTTCTCATGTATCACTTAACTTCGTATGCCTCGCAAAGAGGTATCATATTGTTTATGTTGTTCCACAGCATAACCTTGTCGCCTGCTCCCAACACAAAATCCTTTTGCATATCAACAGTTACTGTTCCAATTCCTGCCTGTGAAACCTCCTTTGTTACTATATCAAGATTTGCAAGAGCACCGTTCTCGTAATCGGCAAAGATAACTTTATAAGTTCCGGCAGTGGGTACATTCAGTTTAACCGATTTGTTATTATCACCTGCCGAAAGATAAAAGTCCCATACCGCCGAAATTACGGTGTCCTCCGAAACCGTTATCGTATCTCCGGGCTGATATTGTGTTCCGTTTACGCTCCATGCTGTAAAGCCGCTGCAGTATTCAGGATGAAGGAACGTGCAGACCGGAAGCGTGTATATTCCGCTTTCGTCTAACACCTCGCTCATATATCCCGTGCCTCCTCCGGCACTGAGGGTTATTATATTACGCCCTGAGGTGTCCTCCGGACTGTATCCTGCGCCGCCACCGCCGCCGCTATATTCGGTCCATTCCTTTGTTTTGGTGTCATACATCACCTTGCTGTCTGTTGGATATGCCATGGTGAGGGCTTGCGAACTGGCGTTGTTAAAAATAATATTGGCATATGGTCCTGTCGTAATAGTTAATTTCCATATATCGGTGCCTGCAATATTTTGCATCTCAACGCCCGGCCAACTTCCAATGGAACCGGTATCTCCCCAACAATATGCGTATACCTTTTCCCAACCTACGTTGTTGCGGAAATAAACGGTGTTATCCTCCGCTGCTGCGCCGCCGGACGATTCCCAGCATGGCGTAAAGCTTACGTCCGCTTTGGCGGCAAGCTTTGCCCCCGTCTCATAGTATTTTGTACCGTCCGTCCAGCAGGCAAATGGGTTATTATCATTGTTGATAAATGTACATTCGGGAAGCGTTATAATTCCCGACACGGTTTTTATGCTGTCCATAACGCCGCTGCTTTTGCCGTCGGGCGAGAAGCTTACCGTATAATAAGGATTTACCTTAAAATACTTATAAAGCCCGTTATTTCCGCTTACATATTCTCCCGCTCCGGTGCCGTCTGCCTTTCGGCTTTCCGCCGTATCGTATGCTTTTGTAAATCTGTCAAGCACAGGAGCTTTGCTTAAGGCTGTGCCGCCGAGCGATGCCGCCGTAACGACTGCGTCACAAATGCTGATAGTGCCATTGGCGCTCAGCGCAAAGCTTTCTTCGCCCAAAGCATTTAAAACTCCGCCTGTGACATCAAGGCTGCCGTTTAGCGCAATAATGCCGTTTTTCTTTCCGCTTGCCATGGCATTGCCGCCGCCGCTTATTCTGACGCTGCCCGTAGAGTATATTCCGTAATCACCGCCGCTTAACGTGTTTTCGCTGTTTTCGGTCAGGGAAACATTAAGCTCGGCAAGGCTTGAGGTTATTGCTCCGCCTGTGTATCCGTTCAGGGTAAGAGTATTGGTATCAATATCATAGCTTGCCGTTTTGTCGCCTAAAATATCCTTGCAGTTCAGTGCGGACACCTGCGTATTGCCCAGGTAAAGCTCGTAATATACAATATCCTCCCATACAGGTGTCGCTGTTGAATCAGCCTTAATCAGTGCCGGTGAGCCTGCCTTATATTCTTTGCCGCCTATGCTCCATGCCTTGAATACCTTGCCTGCGGGAGGTGTAAAGGTACATTTCGGCAAAGTAACATTGCCCAAGTAAGATGAGGTGATGCTATCCATGCTGCCCTCTGCACCGTTTCCGTCAAAGCTCAGCGTATAGGTCGGAACATCAAACTGCGTATCAAGTCCCGTAAAGCCTTTCGCCTCACACACATATACTCTCATGTTGCCCTTGCCCGGAGCTGGAACATACAGTGTTCCGTTAGTTACAATCTTTTCATCACCTGTTACTGCGTCAACGTATATTTCGTTGGGGATATGTTTAAATTCTGCCTCACTTGTTATTGTAACAAGCGCAAGGCTGTCAACTTTCTCTTGTTCATTGGTATAACGTCTGATAAATGCCATGTTTCCCGAAACATGGTAGCTTGACTTTGTATACTGCCCCTTTCTCAATGCCGGAACAGCTTGGCGGATTGCATTAAGCTCTCTTATGTGCACAGCAAGGGGAGAGCTGAGCGTATCCGCAACAGTACCGCTTGCGGTATATTCGGAAAACTCGGTTGCGGTTACATCTCCCTCTAAATAGTCGCCGTAGTAGGCACGTCTTGTTGTAGACAACGGAGTGGTTGGCCCCCGATCAATCACCGCTCCCTTTTTGAATTCAACCTCTGTGCCTGCCGTAACTCTCGGAATACCTCGGAAGGTAAACATAAGACAAAGGTTTTCTGCCCATGTAGCCGTTTCGCCGGAAAATCCTACGTGTGAATCAGGGGTATCAGGTGAATAGTCATAAGAATCCACAAACGTTATGTTCCATGTGGAATCGTTAAAATACTTGTCGCCTGCCACTGCCCCGGAATATGCTGTTGATGCACTGCCAAAGTTCCAATGCATGGTAAAATCATTAACGTTTGCGCCTGCCATACTGCGATCAGGCGTGTGATACTCAATGCCGTTAAGCAGTGCATTGTCGCTCTCAGGTTCATCTGATATAGCGACTTCTTCTATCGTATGGTCAAAAACAACATTCATATTGTTATTGATATCTTCCACAGAAGTTCCCCAACTCCATTGGTCAGCCCACTTTGAATTGCTTTCTTTCCATGTATAATACGGTGTTGACTCTGTTGCCGTTTCTCCGTACCATACGTCGTTATATCTTGTGACTACATCTAAAAATACTGCCGGGTCCTTTCCCTTTGCTTTAAACAGGTCTTTTATTTGCTCTATGAATTGAATATTGAGAGACAGTCTGTCTATATGACGTGCATCCCTTATGATAAAAGCGTCTACACCCATATCCACATACATATTGCAACAATCTACAAGGTATTCTGCCACAGCGGGATTTTCGGTGTTTATATCCACGCAGTCTCCCGCAATCTGACAAAACTTATTATTCCAATAATCCCAGTTAAGATTCTGAAAATATCCGCTGTGGTAATAGTTGTTTGGGTTAAACACATCGGAATGGGAAAGCTTTCCTTCATAATAGTCTTTATCGACGGGCAGGTCGCCTGTTGAGTTACCGTTGTCAGAAGAATACTCCAGATTTTTTATAAGGTTTAATCGTTGTTGATACTGATCACTGCCCCTCTGCGCCCAATATTCCTCAGCGTTGTTTAAGCTGTATGCGTCAAGGAGTAAATTTGTGGGAGTAAGCGCCTCTTCCAATTTAGAAGGGTCGGCATCCTCGTTCACCTCAAAAAGCTTGCACAAGAACTCCTCACCAAAATTCGAGGTGCTGTTAAATACAACCTCCTGTATAACCTTCAGTCCTCTTTCATGGCAGGCGTTAATAAGATCTTGATAGGTGTATCCCTCGGATTCAAATCTCGGGTCAATTCTATTAAAATTTATGGGGTGGTAGCCGTGGTAATCATAGCCCGAGGCATTCTGTGCAACGGGAGTAAGCTGCACCGCGGTAAAGCCGAGAGCCTTGATATAGTCAAGCTTTTCGATAAGACCCTTAAAGTCACCGCGCCATGCCGGGTCGGAATCGGGATTGTGTGCCTGACCGTCATCCCAGCAGTGAACATTGTTGCTTGAATCACCGTCAAAAAAGCGGGTAATCATAAGGTAGTATATAGATTCGTCTCTTAAGTCCGTTCTCGTTGCATGATAAATGGAATCATTACCAAGCTTCGATACAACATCCTCCTTAAGATATCATCCGGCAGACACCGAAGTCGGTACTGCGCCCACCAGCATAATGAATGTCAATAAAATTGATAAAAGCTTTTTGGGTTTCATAGTTATACCTGATCCTTTCATATATAACGCTGTTTACTTGGTTATTTTCAGAACACTAACATCTATTGTTATTATAACATTTATTTTCAAATTTTTCAATCGTTTTGGGACAAAACGACTTTTTTTACAGTCCCCTTTTTTAGTTCTTGGCTTTTTTTGCAACATTTCTCATCTGACTTGGCGACA
>JAEDEG010000222.1 GCA_016293435.1 Clostridia bacterium | reverse complement strand
CATAAGAGAACATGGACTTTGCTCTCCGGAAGGAAAACATCAGTTTCGGTCTCCACTTTACGGTAAACCACAAGAATACCGTATCAACTACAACATTTGTTAAGTACTGAAAAACCAGTGCCCATGCGCCGAATCCCAGCAATGCCATCGCAATGCCGACCCCCGCCGAAACAACCGTACCGGTTAATGTGGCAAAGAAATACTTCTTAAACTTCAGTTGGCGTGATACATAGGCATTTTGCACCGAATTGACTGCTGCACACGGGATCCGCAGTGCCATGACCCGAAGCAGCGGACAGAGAATCGGCATTTCATAGAAATCCGCAATCCACGGTGCAGCGACAAAAATCGCAACATACATGACCATAGTCATGGCAAGATTTATGTAGAATACGGTTGAAAAATCCAAGTCATCGGCATTTTTCTTTTGGATCAAAGCATTTCCGAAACTTGTTGTGACAAAAATGTTACAGATATTTACAAATACACTGATCAAAGCAACGGCGGCATAATCATCCGGCATGAGGATACGCGCCAAAACAATCGTAACTAACAGCGTAACACTTTGTGCTAGAATTCTCTCCGCAAATCGCCATATAAGATTGAAAAAAGTTTTTTCTTTTATGTTCTTCTCCATTGTTACCTCTTCAACCTGCCCATAATATCAAAAAGAATCTTTTCAAATTTGATTTGCCATTCTTCCGAAAGCCCGTCTTTTTTACATAATCCCAAATAGTAATCGGCAAATACTAAAAAGGCATCATAAACACATAAGGTTTCGCCTTCCGTCACATTACTAAAATAGGCATCAAAGGCTCCGTTTGTTAGCAAGCTGATACCAATGTCGTTTCTTTTCCAAATGTACAAATTCACCATCAGAAAAAACAAATCATAGAAAATGGGGTAGTAGTTCGCATGATCATAATCTATGAAAAACAACCGTTTGTCGGCATCATACATAAAATTGTCCGAAGATAAATCACCATGTTGTCGATACAAAACCGTTGAAAATGAGATACACCCCGGTACACAATTTGAAATATTCGTACAGTGGTAATCCGTTTTGATTTTGTCGATACCATTTGTTTTGTAATATGCAGAATAAATATCGAAAATGTTTCGAAAGACAGTATCCCATTCGTCATCTGCAACGCCCCTGTTATCAATCATTCTTTCCTCAAAAACAAAACGCTCATCATCTGCCATCAGCAAATCGACCATTGGAAAATATTTCACAAAATAACCCCTGTTGCGCATGTACAAATCATATCTGACTTTATTTGGGCAAATCGTTCTTATTTTTTTTTCTTCATAGTTGAAGAATTTTGCATCACGGTTGTAAATTTGGGGTACAGTTGAAAAATAAACCGCCTGTGCGGAAAATTCTGTTCCGTTATCACGAATTCTTACCGAATAAAATATACGTGCAATTAAAATTTTGATCATGTTTTTCAGGCTATGTTTTGAATTGGGAAACCAATCATCCCACTTATACCCTTTTAGGATATAAGTTCTTAAATTGTCGTGTGGAACATAAACGCCTTTTTTCAAATACGCTTTATGTTGTTTTAAGAAATTCTTTTGAAATTGTAAATCGCTAATGAATTTCATATCATAACCTCATTCGTTATATGATAAAGGTCCATCATCATATATAGTTTTCGAATTTATAAATTCCGCCAAACGTTTTGCCGCAACTGCGTAATTCCATTCATCGTGAATGGTGTGATATGCATTACTGCCCATTTCATTACATAATGACATATTCTGCGAAAGCTCATATGCCGATTTTGAAAAGCTGTTTACATCGACAATCATTCCATTGACACCATTTTTTATAAGATAGGGAACGCATCCCGGATATATGGTTGAAACCACTGTACACGCACAACTCATCGCCTCGTTGACAACTGCTCCCCAGCCCTCTTGGCGATCGCTGGTCATCAAAAAAACATGTGCTTTTTCCATCTCCGATTTTACATCTTCAGGACTCATCGAACCTGTCATATCAACGAATTTCTCTAACCCTCGCTGAGAAATCATTGATTTTATACAGTCGAGCATTTCACCGTTGCCTATCATTTTCAGCTGAAAGTCGACATTCCTTTCCTTTAGATACGATGCAATTTCGATGGCAATTTCAGGGTGTTTCCAGTTTATAAATCTGCCTGCCCATAAAATTGTAAACTTTTCATTTTTATTTTTTTGGATTTCGTCCAATGATTTCAGCGACATTTCAGGAAAATATCCCCATTTTAACGCTTTTCCCTTCGGATATCCAAATGACTCATAATCTTTTCCCACGTAAGCACCTGCACATAACAAATTCGGTATATTACTCTTATTTACCAGATACTTCTTTCTCAATCTAATAAGTTTCAAAGGACGCAATAAGTCAATCCCGGGTTTTTTAAACAATCTTTCAGAAAATACTATCGTTGTCTTATTTGTCATTAATCTTTTTCTGAAAAGCGGTTGCGGTTTGCTACCGAAAATAACTACCTCGGCATCAAGAACCATCTTTTCCACCGTTGCAGCATTATCGAGGGTATATTGAATTAAATAAGGCAAATCATATGTGTGATACCCTAAGTTGAGTTGTTCTTCGGGAAGTGTAGAACAAGCAATAAATCTAAAGTCGCTAATATACTTTATAAACTCGTCCCACAACGGCTTTTGATGATGATTCATAAAATTTGTTACAAATATCGTTTTCATTGTTATGTCTCCCAGAAAAAAA
>JAEDEG010000221.1 GCA_016293435.1 Clostridia bacterium | reverse complement strand
GCCCCTGTGGGGCGTTTATTGAAAAGCCCCCGGCTGTGCCGGGGGATGCTTACTTGGCACTGACGGTCAATTTTAATACGACCGAAAAAACGGTGCATGTTTCAAAAAGATTAGTTCATAGTGAACTTTTCTTTTTCTCAATTCAAGACAGGAGAACAGTGAATAAAAAGAACCATCACGAAATATAACTAAATTAAGATGTCCCCCGCCTCTATAGGCGGCGGGTGACATTTAATTTTTTCAGTGGGAGTTCAATCCCCCACTGAAAACGTTGAATGACGCGGCTTTGCCGCTTATTGAATGAAATTAAAGATTCCTATATTTCGGAGAACCTTGTTAACCTCGCTTGCATCCTTTTAATGCCGTGAATCCATACGATATACATAGCAGTGCCGGCAACCCTCGCTCAGCTTGTTCGGCCGCCGTATTCACCTTGGGGCTGCGGTCCTTTTGTGGTATCTGCAACCAGCGGCAAAATCATATAATTTCCGCTTTCCCGGTCAAGACGGGCAATTGTGTATTTGCCATCTTTGTCACGGAACCACGAACGCTGATTTACCAATCCGGCTTCAGAGTCTATTCCGCTTTCTGCCTTTTGTGAAAGAGGAAATGGTCCGCAATACCACAATACAACATAACCCACTGATTTTTTCTACTATCAAAGAAAGCATGCTGCCCGTAGGAGAAAAAACTGTAACTTTAATTTGTTTTACAAATAAATATTTTTAAAAAACAACTTCAAGGCTATCATACGTTACCAAAAATCCATATTTTTCCGCCTCAACTACAAGCTCTTTATGAGTAAGCATTCCATTATGGCTAAAATGGTTTACATATACAATCGTGTTTTTATCACATACTCCAATTTCAGTAAGTCTGTCATATACTTCTTTGTCGGTGTTGAGGCACAAATGCGAACGTCTCCAATTTTTTTGTGCCACTCCGGTACAATCAAGGGAGATTAACTCAAATTTTTTGTTGTATTTCTCAAGGTAGTCCCAAGTAGAGTCCGGAAAAATTCCTGTGTCGTGTGCATAAAGCAAGGATTTTCCACCTTTTTCAATAATATATATTACCGGATTAGAGGTTGAGTCATGGTCTGCTGCAAGAGGTATGATATGATAATCTTCAACATCAAACGGCTCAAAGGGGGCTATTTTGTGAAATTTCACTCTCGTTTCATTCATATCCTCTCCGAGTTGACGGAGTGCCTTGTTATATCCTGCTTCAGTTACATAAATATTTAATGGCTCTTCAACTATATCGTATGCAATTCCCTCAAATCTGCACCAAAAATCATTTGGATAAAAATGATCGGAATGACTATGCGTTATGATGACATTATGAATATTTCGCAAATCAAGACCATGATTTAATATGTGCATGTATGTATCGGCAGGAAAATCTATAAGCAACTTATCATCAAGTAAAGCCTGACTTCGTGTCTTTATTTCTTTTCCTCTTATTTTAAGTGCATTTCTGCACACTCTGCAATTGCAGAACATACCGGGTATTCCTTCGGCGGCGGCTGTGCCTAAATATTTTAATTTCATAAATCTACCTTCTCATTTTTATCCATCATGAAATTTAATGATGTGCATTGTCTCTTAAGAAATTCATTATATAATTCAATTCTTCCAAAATGAAAACAACATCGCTTTTTCAAAAATCAACAAGGCATTTGAAGAAAAATTGAATAGTGAATAGGTTATAAACAAAATCGACAAGATTCTTATAGAACCTTATTGATTTTTGGCTCCCCGTGTACGAAACAGATGTCGCTAAAAAACATATACATCATAATTTACAATGTCAATTTGAGTGTTATTTTGTTAATAATTATCTTCCTCGCACACATATACATATAATACCGCAGGTTTCCGACTATGTCAAGGCTTTTTTGCCTAAATAATGAAAAAGGACGCGCTGCAGCAGAAAAGGCTGAATACATATATAGATTGAATCGGCGAAATCGAAACTATACAATCTTATAAAGACAAGGGGACGGTTCGAGATTACTTAAAAAGTCAGATTTTTGAAAAATAGAACTCAACCAGTACTATATATTGTGGTTTATTGTTGAAAATTGCTCAATTAACCACAATGAAATTCCGGCGTGGCTACTTTTTAAGTAATCTCGGACGGTTCTACCGTCCTATAGCTTTGTACTATTATAGCATATTGGTAGGGCTTGAAAAATTAGCACTTAACAAAGATATAGGTTACACTTTTGAAAATATAACTAAATTAAGATGTCCCCCGCCTCTATAGGCGGCGGGGGACATCTTAATTTTTTCAGTGGGAGTTCAATCTCCCACTGAAAACGTTGAATGACGCGGCTTTGCCGCTTATTGAAAATCAAAAGAAGATAACTATATTGTAAAAATTATGTGTTGGGATAGTATGACTAAACTAATTCCATTGGATAATTGTGAGGTTGCTACCGTTCAGCAATAGTTTTGTACATTTTAAGTGTGCTTCTTAATGCACCGCTTTTGCTGTTTTTTAGGACAAAAGCGGTGCATTATTTTTCGAAGAAAAGTTTCGGCGTGAACGGAATTTGTGTGCGGTGGCTGAAAATGCCCTGATTTTAGCAAACCATCCATTATTCTGAAACCTTTCTCTTTTCAAAAATCCCATTACTGCGGCGTTTTCGGACAAAAAAACAGAACCGCAATTTTGTATCAAAATTACGATTCTGATTTGTAAGGAAACGCATATTTTAATAGAACGCTGTTAGAACTTGACTGAGGGGGTGC
>JAEDEG010000220.1 GCA_016293435.1 Clostridia bacterium | reverse complement strand
ACCAGTCCGAATTGAATTCCGTGTCACCGAGCAGGAACGTCAACTAATCCAGAAAGGTGGCTTTATTCCTCAAATCAATAATTATGATGATAGCGAAAAAGATGATGTCATACTCATAGTCCCCGATAACGGAAGAAGAAGGCGAAAACCAGAAGAAAGTGGCGTTGTTATCACTGTTCCTGATGACGGGCGTTTCCCTACATCATATGTAAGCGCGGAATATACGGAGGCGGCAGACGATGAGCAATGAAGAATTAGCAATCAGAGTAAAAAACGGCGATGCTGATGCTGATTTGCTTTTGTGGAATGCCGTTCAAAGGTTTGTCGCAGTAATGGCAACACGCTATATTGTTGCTCACGAAAATAGCATAGAACCCGATGACCTTATACAGTCTGGGTATATTGCTATGCGTAAAGCGGCAAATGCTTTTGAGCCTGAGAGGGGCAGAGCTTTCTTAACTGTTTTAGGATATTATTTGAAAACCTCCTTTGCCGAAACCGCAGGAACCCGAACGATAAAGAGAGATGCTTTGTTGTACTGCGATAGCCTTAACCGTCCTGCTTTTGAAAGTCAAGAGGATGGCGGAGAGCTTTTAGACTATATAGAGGACGACACCTCCGAATGTCCTTTTATAGACGTGGAACAAATGGATTTTGTAAAATATACCCGCTCCATAATTTCAGCAGCGTTAGAAACATTGGAGCCAGTACAACAGGCTTTATTGATAGACAGATACCTCAACAATAAATCGTGGAAATATTGCGCCGCCGCTTATGGTTTAGAAAGTCGCAGCACTGCAAGCGATATGGCGCAGAGAGCCACAAATAAATTGAGGGTGGGAAAATATAGCAAGCAACTCAGAGAGTGCCTTGACGGGTATAACGAATACAACGGCTATAAGCAAGCTGCTCGCAGTAGTGGAGCGGGGGCATTTATTCGTTATGGCGTTAGTTCTATAGAAGCAGTTGCATTGCTAAAAGAAGGAGGTTTTGAAAATGAGTGATTACGATAACGGAATATACACACCAGATGAAGTACGGGAGATTTTTATTGATTTCATCAACACCGCCGCAAAAGAAGACTATTTCGGTACATTGCTAAAAATCGTTCGTAAAGCAGCGGAACACGCCAGACAGGACAAAGAAATTAAGGAAATACTTTGCACAAAACTTGATATGTGCGTAAGGTGTTACCCCGAAATAGAGAAAGCTGCAAATATTTTCAGAGTGGTATACCTTGACGGGGAAAAGAAACCACCATATAGAGAAATCGGCATACAATTCTATATGGACGGAAGTACAGCTCGCAAGTATGCTCTGAAAGTCTTTCCTTACCTTGTTACAATGATGTATGGTATTGCAGGGATAAAGTGGGAGAGTGTGGAGGAAAGCGAGAGCCTTGCATAAAAGAAGCGAGCGGTTTTTGTCCGCTCGCTTTGTGTGTTATTCGTTTTCCGCTTTGATAAGCTGCAATATAGATACAATTTCCTGTGCGGATTTTATGCAGCCTTGATATACTGCACTGTCCTTTTTTACCTCGAAGTTAATCAGGGTAATGTATAAAGCGGGGTGCTTCATATCCTTCACAGTGATTTTGATTTGCAGCTTGTTACAAGTCGGCTTTTGTTTGCCTGTCATACCGCCGATGACTGCACCCAGACTGCCGAACGCCAAACCGCCAGCAATCGCACGTCCCAAACTTCCGCTTGTAACTGTGTTTCCGTCCTCTGTCAATTCATAGTCCAGCAAATCGGAGTAATCATATACGGCTTTACTCTCTTTACTTTCAGGAACGCACCATTTTTTGTTTACGTCATCAACAGAGAGATGCTTGCCCACCTTTTTTGTCGGCTTGAATTTGATTTTTTCAGGGGCGGGAGCAGATACAGAGGCAGCGGGAGCGGGATTTTCTAAGCTTTTTTTACCCTTTAAGAAGAAAACGCCAGCAATCAGCAGGAAAACCACAAAGCCAGCAATGCCGCTGCCTATCGTAGCAGTACCTATAATACATACAACAATACTTAAAATAGACAATACAAGAAATACGATACTGATTTTACCTTGCTTTGTCTTTAATATTTCAAATGCCTGTTTCTTATCCATATGCATAGTCCTCCCTATTATCAAACATAATAAGCATACCATATTTTGCTGCTGTTGTCAATACATTGTCGTTAGTATATTCAACTTTTTAAGCAAAACGCAAGCAAAAGTCTAAGCAAAACCATAAGCAAAAACGAAGCAAAATGCTTGTGCTTACCGTTTTTATAAGGAAAAGTATTTATTATAATTCGAGTAAGAAACATTGATATTACGCCATTTTAGCTATAATTTATTACAGGAAACAAAAATACGGAAAATACAAACCGTTTTGATTTTGGAGGTAGTATAAATGGCTATTATCTATGTGAACGCAGAAAAACTTACTGAGCTGGATTTTACAGGGGAGCAAATGGAAGAAATCAAGGAGGAAGTTACCGACTTGTATAACCTAAACCATTACAAAAAACTGATTACTGAGTATGCCGCCGAATTAGGCAGCAAAGGAACCTCAGAGGACAACGCAGCCGAAATAGCTAAGAGATTTTTTATTGATGGATATATGCAAGCTGTTTCTGAGCTTACCGACAGATACAGTGAAATCATTGCACAGGCAACAATACGGAGATAACGCAAAAGCGGCTCACCCACAAAGGGTGAACCGCTTTTCTGTTTGAGTATTTTAGAACCAAATTGTAACGGCAAAACCGCCGTTGAAATAAAAAGGTTCGTTTAATACTCCATTGGTGGAG
>JAEDEG010000219.1 GCA_016293435.1 Clostridia bacterium | reverse complement strand
TTATTAACAATTGTTTAGAAGATTATTCTATTTACACGGTTTGCGCAACACTCCCGCTTTGTTTAATAGATTTTCCGATATTTCCTGCTTGTAACAAAGTTCTGTTTCATCATTTCTTGTATAGCTGCATCGGTACACAGTAGATTTTTTGGTGCATAATCCATTGCGTGTTTACAGCATCCGTACAGTCTATTTCAAGTTCTTAAAACTCCTCACCGAAATCACAATAGCCTGTTCTCGGCTTGCATTCGCAAAACCAGTGTATTCTTCCTGGGCTGTCGTATTCTTCGGTGCAAAACGGTTATCTCCAACCCCTGCAATCACTCCGTTTGCTACCATAAAATAAACGCTGTCCTTTGCCCAATCGTCAATATTGGCGTCGTCGGCAAACGGGGCAGGCTTTGTATAATTGAGTGCAAACTGATTATCGGTGGATAGAGTCCAGCCCGGCAGATTCACCGCTTTATATACCCTTGTCAGCATAACTGCCGCTTCTTGTCTCGTCAGCTTGGCTCGTGGTGCAAACTCATTTGCAGATATACCGCTGACAATGCCGATGTTGTAGGCTTTCAGCACATCTGAATCGGTCGTGTCTTTAAACGGATTGATTCCCTCTGTTGCCGTTTTTCCGCTCAAGGCTTCATAGAGTTTTACGGAAACCGCCGCAAACTCATCGCGACAAATCTGCAGGGTCAGATTTTCTTCCTCAAGTCTTTCGGGGATAAGGTTGTACTCATACGCCTGAAACAGTTCATTAGTAGCCCAGTCGGAATTGTCGAAGTTGACGAAATCAATGTTCGTTTTCACATACATATTAGATTCCGTTGTATGCCGCTCCATATAAAAGAGGTCGAAATCCACATAGTCGCCGGGTTTAATGTTAAGCTTACCCTCCGCTACGAGGTCGTCAATGTTTGCGCTTCCACTCTGCCGGCCGTGGACGCCGCCTAAGTCGACGCAAAGAACGCCGTTAAAGAACGCCCAAAGGTCATCGTCGCCTGTAAATTCAAATGTGTCGCCCGGTTTATACTGAAATACGGCATGGAGCTCTGTTGAAAAGTGATAGTTGTGGTTATTACCTTCATTGCCAAACAAATCATTGTCAATGGGAAAATACCCGTCCGAAGCGCCGTTCATTTCATCCACAGCGGAGTCGATAACGTAATAGCCTTCACTATCGGCATCCAGTGTTAATGTTTTTTTTGTGCGCATATTCACGTTTGGAACGTCGTTAAAGAACGCATTGAGATTTTCCTGCGTAACGGAGCCGCCGTATAACTCCTGCCATTTAGAAAGGTTGTATATGGGCTTGTGATCAGATCCCAACTCGTCTTGTACCAATCCCGAATTTGAGCTTATACTTCCCTCAAACAACACGCCGTCTGCTTTGAAATCGCGGACCGTCGCGTAAAGAACGACCTGTTGTTTTTTTGCATATGCCGGAACAACCAAAACCGACAAGCACATAACAAGCGATAATGCCAATGTCAAAATTTTTTTCATGATAGATTTCCTCCTACACTAAGAATTTAATAGCCGTTTGTAAAAGCCTGAAAATCCAGATTTTAAGCGGCTTTTTTTAATTGATATATGATGATTTTTCTCCTCCTACAAATTATTTGATTTTAAACTTTCTATAAGAGCAGTTTCCTTTTTTATATTTACTAATACACTAAGAGCGCCTAATGCTGCAAATACATATCCCAAAGCCAAATTCTTTATATTGATGGATAAGTATTCTCCAAAATTATTTGCATAATACGAGAATAAATCCGAAAACATATGGCCAAGTTCTTCGTCTGTAGCAATTACAATCATATCGCTCATAATTTGCCCTGCAAAAACACCTATTACAACAGCAACCAAAACACACCAAAGTTTTTTCATATTTGTCTTTACTTTCATCAAATCATAACCCTTTGATGCCCCTATTGCTATTAAATATCCAAGCCATGCCATAAACCACCCCTGACTGGATACAACAGCCCAAGGTATTGCCGCAACTAAAGCGCCAACCAAAGCACCGAGCAATCCAAGCAAATAATTATCGGATAATGAATTTTGTTTCTCAAGGTAAGCTTTAGCAATAGCTCTTTTTTGTAATTCCTGATCATTTTTTCCTTGCTCAACGGTTACATATCCATTATTGTCAGCATTTCTGCCAATATCGGAATCGTTTTCTGTTCTATCAAACAAAGATTCCGTTTCAGTCGGCAATTCTTCACCGCAAAATACACAGTGGGCATTTCCTTTCTGTGATACATTACCGCATTTTTTGCATTTTACTTCTGCACTCATTATATATCTCCTTTACCCTAAAAAACTTCCGGTTAATTTTCAATTTTTTGTCGCCCGGCTATTATTTATTTATACTTATAAAAGTACACCATGATCGTTTCCTTTTCGTGTTCCATCTCCATTTTCAGCTTTCCGTCCTCATATATAATGTTATATTCGTCTTGGGTATCCCCAAATTTCAAGCCTTCTTCGGTAGGTTCCCATTTTCCTTCAACAGTATCACTGACGTCCTCCAAAGAAGACGAACCGTCCGCATTAAAAGTAAACTCTAAGAGACCGGGGTACGGATATTCCTTGCCTTCATATTCGTAATGATCAACCATCCATGTTCCCACATATGGGCTGTCAGCATATTTGCCGCTGTTGCTGTCACTGCAACCTGTCAGTAAAATTCCCAGAGATGTAATGATTACACAGTATGCTACCATTATTATTTTTTTCAATTTCATATTTTAACCCATTCCTTTCGCTTCTCTCAAGGCACAAACAAGTAATGAA
>JAEDEG010000065.1 GCA_016293435.1 Clostridia bacterium | reverse complement strand
AGAGTTCTCAATGTGAGTCATCTTTTTTGGTCATTTTATTTTACAACTTTTCAAAAAATTATTCACATTTATAAAATCTCTATATCATTTATATAATCTTTATACAATCTTTATATTTTTCATGATAGAATTGTTAATAATAAAAACACACTATTTTTTAGGAGATGCATGCATGCTGACACTTGATAAAATCTTCCAGGCATCTATTGTGCTAAAAAACATCGTCAGAGATACCATGATTGTAAAAACCTCAGGCATCACAGACGAATGTGAGCTATACCTAAAGCCCGAAAACCTGCAATACACAGGCTCATTCAAGCTAAGAGGCTCGGGCTACAAAATTGCCATGCTTTCAAACGAAGAAAAAGCAAAGGGCGTTATAGCCTGCTCTGCCGGCAATCACGCTCAGGGTGTTGCCCTTGCCGCCTCAAAATGCGGAATTTCTTCTTTGATTTGTCTGCCCGACAGTGCCCCTATCTCCAAGGTAGAAGCCACAAGAGGCTACGGTGCGGATATTTGTCTTGTAAACGGATATTATGACGACGCATACCAAAGAGCTCTGGAGCTCAAAGAGGAAAAAGGCTTCACCTTTGTTCATCCCTTTGATGACGAAGATGTTATAGCCGGTCAGGGCACAGTCGGTCTCGAAATTGTGAATGAGTTTGCAGATGCGGATGCGGTGATTGTACCAATTGGCGGCGGCGGTCTTATATCGGGTGTGGCATATGCCATAAAATCACTTAAGCCCTCCATAAAGGTGTATGGTGTTCAGGCAAGCGGTGCACCGAGTATGTACAGCTCTGTAAATCACGGCACTGTCGAATGTCTCGGCTCGGTATCCACCATAGCCGACGGCATTGCTGTAAAACAGCCCGGAGAAATTACCTACTCCATTGTAAAGGACTATGTAGACGATATCGCCCTTGTTACCGATGACGAAATAGCCACTGCAATACTCGCCCTTATCGAAAAGCAAAAAATGATTGCAGAGGGTGCGGGTGCCGCATCGGTTGCGGCGGCTATGTTCGGCAAGTTTCCCCTAAAGGGCAAAAAGGTTGTAAGCCTTGTTTCGGGCGGCAATATAGATGTGTCGATTTTGTCGAGAGTTATAGAGCGCGGTCTTATGAAGTCGGGCAGAGAAGCAACCCTGCTCATTGAGCTGATAGACAAGCCGGGGCAGCTAAAGGATGTATCGCGCATTATTGCAGACCTCGGCGGCAACGTTACTCAGGTACACCACGAGCGAAACAGCTCCACCAAAAACGTTAACGGCTGTTATCTCAGAATTGCCATGGAAAGCAAAAACTATGACCATGTGCAGGAAATCAAAAAAGCCCTTACCGACGAAGGCTTTAAAATAATAACAGAATAAAATTTTGAAAGGAACTCATATTATGAAAATTATATCAACGCCAAACGCACCGCAGGCCATAGGCCCCTACTCTCAGGCTGTGTGCAGCAGCGGATTTGTGTATACTTCGGGTCAGATTGCCATAAATCCCGCAACCGGAAATGTGGAAGCATCAGACATAAAAGCTCAGACCGAAAGGGTGTGCCAAAACATTGCCGCACTTCTTAAAGACTCAGGCTCGGGAATTGACAGAGTTGTAAAAACGACCTGTTTTCTTGCCAATATGGCAGATTTTGCCGAATTTAACGCCGTGTACGAAAAATATTTTGTGTCAAAGCCGGCAAGATCCTGCGTGGCGGCAAAGGAGCTGCCAAAGGGTGTGCTTGTTGAAATTGATACCATAGCCGAAATATAGACAAAAGTAAAATAAGGATGGGATGACAAAATATATGATGGATGTAACAAAATATGAAGCGGGATATTACCCGCCAAAAAAAATTACATATGATTGGGTCAAAAAAGACCGAATCGAAAAAGCGCCACAGTGGTGCAGTGTGGATTTGAGAGACGGCAACCAAAGCCTTGTAATACCAATGAGCTTGGAGCAAAAGCTGAAATTTTATGATTTGCTTTTAAAAATCGGCTTCAAAGAAATTGAGGTCGGCTTTCCTGCGGCATCGGAAACGGAATTTGAATTTTTGCGCACTCTTATCGACAAAAACATGATACCTTCAGACGTTACAGTTCAGGTACTCACCCAGTGCCGCGAGCATATCATACGCAAAACCTTTGAAGCGTGCAACGGTGCTCCCAGCGCAATTATCCACTTTTACAACTCGGTCAGTGTGGCACAGCGCGAGCAGGTATTTAAAAAATCGAAGGAAGAAATCAAAAAAATTGCCGTAGAAGGTGCACGCCTTGTCAAAAAGCTTGCATCGGAATATGAGGGCAATTTCCGCTTTGAATATTCTCCCGAAAGCTTTACCGGCACAGAGCCCGAATATGCCCTTGAGGTGTGTAATGCCGTGCTCGATGTGCTTGAGCCATCAAAGACCAACAACGTAATCATCAATTTGCCCGTAACCGTGGAAATGAGCCTGCCTCATGTGTATGCATCTCAGGTTGAGTATATAAGCAAAAGCTTAAAATACCGCGAGCACGTTACCCTCAGTCTCCACCCTCACAATGACCGCGGAACCGGCGTTGCCGACACCGAGCTTGCGCTCCTTGCCGGAGCTGACCGCGTGGAGGGCACACTTTTTGGCAACGGCGAACGCACCGGCAACGTGGACATTATAACCCTTGCAATGAACATGTATTCCCACGGAGTAAACCCGGGTCTTGATTTTTCGGATATGCCGTCTGTTGTAGACACCTTTGAAGAATGTACCGGCATGCACGTTCACGACCGCTCACCCTATGCAGGCTCTTTAGTGTTTGCGGCATTTTCGGGCAGTCATCAGGATGCTATTGCAAAGGGCATGAAGTGGAGAGAAGAAAAGAAGCTTCATTGCTGGAGCGTGCCCTATATTCCCATCGATCCCGCAGATATAAACCGCACCTACGATGCCGATGTTATCAGAGTTAATTCGCAGAGCGGCAAGGGCGGAATCGGTTATATGCTCGAGCAGGCATACGGCTACAGCCTGCCGCCCAAAATGCGTGAGGATTTCAGCTATATATGCAAGGGTGTATCAGACCGCGAGCACAAGGAGCTAAAACCCGGCGAAGTGCTTGAGCTGTTTAAAGAAAGCTACTTTATACACAATTCACCCATCACAATTGCCGACATTCACTTTTTCCGAAAAGGCAATTGTGTTGAGACAGAAATCATATTTGAAAAAAACAAAGAGCAGACAAAGCTGCGCACAGAGGGCAACGGTTCGCTCGATGCCATCAGCAATGCCCTCAAAAAATATACCGGCAAAATGTACACTCTTGAGGTCTACAGTGAGCACAGCATGCAGGAGCAAGGCTCCAAATCCGTTGCGGCGGCATATATCGGAATTACCGGCGATAACAAAAAAATGTATTGGGGCACAGGCACCAACACCGATATTATCCGTGCCAGTGCCGATGCGCTTTTGGCTGCGTTCAACAATATGATGCTCGGCTGACTTTATTTTAGGAAAGGAAGTTTTTATATGGGAATGACAATGACTCAAAAAATACTTGCCCACCACGCAGGTCTTGATTCGGTCTGCGCCGGTCAGCTGATAAACTGCAAGCTCGACATTGTGCTGGGCAATGATATAACAACTCCCGTGGCAATAAACGAATTTAAAAAAGCGGGATTTGACAATGTGTTTGACAAGGACCGCGTAGCAATTGTCCTCGACCACTTTGTGCCAAACAAAGACATAAAGGCGGCAGAGCAGTCAAAGCAATGCAGAGAATTTTCGTGTGAGCACTGCATAAGCCATTTTTATGATGTTGGCAAAATGGGCATCGAACACGCACTTTTGCCCGAGCAGGGCGTTGTGTGCGCGGGCGACTGCATAATCGGAGCCGACAGTCACACCTGTACATACGGAGCACTGGGCGCGTTTTCTACCGGCGTGGGCAGCACCGACATGGCGGCAGGCATGGCAACCGGGCTTGCATGGTTCAAGGTGCCCTCGGCAATAAAAATAAACCTTTGCGGCTCACTCAAAAAATGCTGCAGCGGCAAAGATGTCATACTTCATATTATTGGCAAAATCGGTGTTGACGGGGCGCTTTATCGCAGTATGGAATTTGTGGGTGAGGGAATAAAAAGCCTTTCGATGGACGACCGCCTGTGCATATGCAACATGGCAATTGAAGCCGGAGCCAAAAACGGCATCTTCCCCGTCGACAAAATAACCCTGGACTACATGAACGGCCGCTGCGAAAGAAAGCCCATAATTTTTGAAGCGGATGCCGATGCACAATACGATGAGGTTATAGACATCAATCTTTCTGACATTGACCCCACGGTAAGCTGTCCGCATCTTCCCGAAAACACAAGACCGGCAGCGGAGCTTGGCGATATCAAAATTGACCAGGTTGTAATCGGCAGCTGCACCAACGGCCGCATGGAGGATATGGAGGCTGCCTACAACACCCTAAAGGGCGCAAAGGTTGCCAACGGTGTGAGATGCATAATCATCCCCGCCACAATGGATATTTACCGCGAATGTGTAGAAAGAGGCTATGTGACAGCGTTTATTGATGCCGGAGCAGTGGTTTCAACGCCGACCTGCGGGCCGTGTTTGGGCGGTTATATGGGCATACTTGCCGACGGCGAAAAATGCATTGCCACCACCAACAGAAACTTTGTAGGCAGAATGGGTCACACCGGCAGCGAGGTATATCTTGCAAGTCCGCAGACTGCCGCCGCCAGTGCGCTTACCGGATATATTACCGCTCCAAAGGAGGAAGATTAATGAAAACACAAGGAAAGGTATTCAAATATCCCGACAATGTTGATACAGATGTAATCATACCCGCAAGATATCTCAACACCTCCGATGCAAACGAGCTCTCCCTGCACTGCATGGAGGATATAGACAAGTCGTTTGTTGATAATGTGTGCGAGGGCGATATCATGGTAGCGGGCAAAAATTTTGGCTGCGGCTCTTCCAGAGAGCACGCTCCCCTTGTTATCAAAACCTGCAGGGTCGGATGCGTTATTGCAAAGAGCTTTGCACGCATTTTTTACCGCAATGCAATAAACATCGGTCTGCCGATTCTCGAATGTGAGGCGGCAGCGGAGGAGATTTGCGCGGGAGATAATGTGTCGGTGGACTTTGACAGCGGAATAATAACAAACCACACAAGCGGCAAAACATATACGGCTCAGCCGTTTCCCGATTTTATTCAGGATATTATAAAGAGCGGCGGGCTTTTAAATTCACTCAAAAAATAGTGCAGGCAGGCTGTGTGTCTGCAATAAATGTACACCACCTTGATAAATGATGACATATACCACGAAAGGGATGTTATAATGAACAAAAATATAGCGGTTATACGCGGAGACGGAATCGGTCCCGAAATAGTAAACCAAGCTCTTTTGGTGCTAAATGAAGCCGCCGCCCTCTATGGGCACAGCTTCACATATACCGATGTTGATATGGGCGGTGCCGCCATCGACAAATGGGGTTCTCCCCTGCCCGATGCCGAGCTTCAAAAATGCCTCGAATCAGACGGTGTTCTCTTGGGAGCTGTGGGCGGCGAAAAATGGAACAAGCTGCCCGGAGAAATCCGCCCCGAAAAGGGTCTGCTAAAGCTCAGAGCCAAAATGAACGTATTTTGCAACAGCAGACCGGCAAAAATATGGCCTCAGCTTGCAGCCTCCTCACCTCTTAAGCCCTCTGTTACACAAAAGGGAATCGACCTTATCATTGTGCGTGAGCTCACAGGCGGCATATACTTTGGGGAGCACAAAACCGACATCGAAAGCGGCGAAAAATATGCCGAAGACAATATGCGTTATACCGAAAAGGAAATTGAGCGCATTGGCAGAATCGGATTTGAAACCGCCCAAAAAAGAAACAAAAGGCTCTGCTCGGTGGAAAAGAGCAACGTGCTTGACACAAGCAAGCTTTGGAAAGAGGTTATGCACCGTCTTGCCGCCGAATACAGCGATGTGGAGCTGAGCGATATGCTCGTGGACAACTGCGCAATGCAGCTTGTAAAGGATCCGTCGCAATTTGACGTTATTGTTACCGAAAATATGTTTGGAGATATTCTCTCCGACGAAGCCTCCATGATAACAGGCTCTATCGGCATGATTCCATCGTCGAGCACAGGAAGCTCCGGCCCCGGGCTCTATGAGCCAATTCACGGCTCCGCGCCCGACATTGCAGGCAAAGACATTGCCAACCCCATTGGCACAGTGCTCTCTGCCGCCATGATGCTAAGATACGGCTTTGATATGAGTCGGGAGGCAGACGCAATAGAAAAGGCCGTGTCCGATGTGCTCGATATGGGCTATCGAACAGCGGATATAATGTCTGACAAACCAACAGACAAAAAGGTGAGCTGCAGCGAAATGGGACAGCTCATTATCAAAACCTTGAGGAGTAATAAACCATGAAGCTTTCAGGAGCAGATATAATAGTAAAAACACTGATTGAACAAAAGGCAGAAACGGTGTTCGGATATCCGGGCGGGCAAATTTTGAATGTGTATGATTCGCTTTATAAATATCAAAACGAAATCACTCACATTCTCTCCGCTCACGAGCAGGGAGCGGTTCACGCCGCCGACGGCTATGCCAGAGTAACCGGCAGGGTTGGAGTTGTAATATCCACCTCGGGTCCGGGGGCAACCAATTTGGTAACCGGCATTGCAAATGCATATCTCGACTCAATACCGCTTGTTGCCATTTGCGGAAATGTGCCCACATATAACCTGGGTACCGACAGCTTTCAGGAAATTGACATTACGGGAATTACACTTCCCATCACAAAGCACAACTACATTGTGACCGATGTAAGCACTCTTGCAGACACAATCAGAGATGCGTTTCGCCTTGCCAAATCGGGCAGACCGGGGCCTGTGCTCATTGATGTGCCAAAGGATGTGCAGACAGCTCAATACGAATATGAGCCCGCACCGCCGGTGTGTGCCGATGAAAAAAAGGAATGCGAAGATATATCGGAGGCAGTCGGCTATATTGACGAAAGCCAACGCCCCTTTATATACTTTGGCGGCGGTGTGATAAGTGCCGGCGCAGAAGAAGAAATAACAAAGCTCGCCGAGCTCATTGACGCACCCATAGGCTGCTCACTGATGGGTATATCGGGCGTGGCTACAAATCATCCCCGATTTTTGGGTATGCAGGGTATGCACGGGCACTATGCATCGTCTGTTGCAATGCACCATGCAGACTGCATCATCTCCTGCGGTGTAAGATTTAATGACCGCGCGACGGGCAACAAAGAAAAATTTGCGCCCACAGCAAAAATTATTCACATTGATGTAGACAGCTCCGAGCTTGGCAAAACCGTTAAAAAAGCCTGTGCACTCAACGGCGATGTAAAGCTCACTCTCCAAAGGCTCATATCGGAGCTCAAAGAGAAAAAGCATCCCGAATGGGCAAAAACCGTTGAAGAATACAAAAAAACAGAGCAGGAGAGCTTGGATCGCCGAGAAGGCATGACAGCGCGCAATGTGATTACAACGCTAAACAGATATCTCGATGCCGACACACCCATTGCCACAGATGTGGGACAGCACCAAATGTGGACAGCGCAGTATGCAAGCTTTGGTCATACCAGACGCTTTGTATCGAGCGGAGGTCTGGGCACAATGGGCTTTGGGCTCGGAGCCGCAATCGGTGCCGAAATGGGCAGCGGCAAGCGGACAGTGCTTGTTACCGGTGACGGCAGCTTTGGAATGTGTTTAAACGAGCTTGCAACCGCAGTATCAAACAATTGCAAAATTGTTATTTTGCTTATGAACAACGGTGTGCTGGGTATGGTTCGGCAGTGGCAGACTCTTTTTTACAACAAGCACTACTCTCACACGGTGCTTGGCAGAAAAACTGATTTTGTTGCCCTTGCAAAGGCATTTGGCGCTTGCGGCATGACAGCCGACACCTTAGACGAGCTCCGTGTCGCTTTTGACAAAGCATTCAAAGCAGACGGCCCGTTTCTCATAGACTGTGCCATAGACAAAGACGAATTTGTTTTGCCCATGCTTCCGCCCGGAGGCTCAATGGACAACATAATAACAAAGGTTGGTGAATAAAATGCCCGGACATACAATAGCCGTACTTGTAAAAAATGAATCCGGCGTGCTAAACAGAGTAACAAGCATGTTCAGGCGGCGGCAGTTTAACATAAGCTCTCTGACCGTGAGCGAAACCGAAAACGAAAAATTTTCGCGGATAACCATAACCTGCGAGGGCGATTCGGATTTGCAGACACAGATAATAAATCAGCTTTGCAAGCTGCCGGATGTGTGCAAGGTTCAGGAGCTGACAGGATGCGATTCGGTTAACTGTGAGCTGATGCTCATAAAGGTGCAAAACCGCCCCGAAACCCGCGTAGACATAAGAACAGCGGCAGATGCCTTTAAGGCGGAAACCGTTGACTACACATCAAGCTCGGTAATAATGAGAATTGCCGGCGACAGCAAGCGTATTGATGCGTTTATCGAGCTTATGAAGGAATTTGGCATTTTGGAAATATGCCGTACCGGCATAGTTTCATTACAAAGAGGAAATAAAACAATTTCAGAAAGGATATGATTTATCATGGCAAGAATTTTTTATCAGCAGGACTGTAATTTGGACAAGCTAAACGGAAAGACCGTTGCAATTATCGGCTACGGCTCTCAGGGGCATGCCCATGCGCTCAACCTAAAGGACAGCGGAGTTGACGTTATTGTAGGTCTTTATGAGGGCAGCAAAAGCTGGCAAAAGGCAGAAAATCAGGGACTAAAGGTAATGACATCTGCCGATGCCGCCAAAAATGCCGACATTATCATGATTTTGATCAATGACGAAAAGCAGGCAAAGCTCTACAAAGAGAGCATAGAGCCAAATCTTACAGAGGGCAAAACCCTTGCTTTTGCGCACGGCTTTAACATTCACTTTGGATGCATTGTGCCTCCGTCGGATGTAAATGTTATCATGATTGCCCCCAAGGGACCCGGCCACACAGTGCGCAGCGAATATCAAGCAGGCAAAGGTGTACCTTGCCTTATAGCCGTTGAGCAGGATGCTACCGGCGATGCGTGGGATATAGGGCTTGCATATGCACTGGGCATTGGCGGTGCAAGAGCCGGTGTGCTCGAAACAACCTTCCGCACCGAAACCGAAACAGACCTCTTTGGTGAACAGGCTGTGCTGTGCGGCGGTGTGTGTGCACTGATGCAGGCAGGCTACGAAACCCTGACAGAAGCAGGCTACGACCCCAGAAATGCATATTTTGAATGTATACACGAAATGAAGCTCATTGTTGACCTGATTTATCAGAGTGGATTTGAGGGTATGAGATATTCAATTTCAAACACTGCAGAATACGGTGATTATATTACCGGCCCCAAAATTATCACAGAGGATACAAAAAAGGCAATGAAAAAAATTCTTTCGGACATTCAGGACGGCACCTTTGCCAAGGATTTTCTGCTTGATATGTCAGATGCAGGCGCTCAGGTTCACTTCAAGGCTATGCGCAAGCTTGCCAAGGAGCATCCGTCCGAAAAGGTTGGTGCGGATATCCGCAAGCTCTACAGCTGGAGCGATGAGGATAAGCTCATAAATAACTGATTGTCAGAAAGGCGTAATACTATGGTTAGCAACAAACTGAAAAACGGTACTCAAAATGCTCCCCACAGAGCCCTTTATCATGCCCTCGGTCTTACCGAGGAGGAAATATCAAGACCTCTGGTAGGTATTGTAAGCTCCTACAACGAAATTGTGCCCGGGCATATGAATATAGACAAAATTACCGATGCAGTTAAGCTCGGAGTGGCTATGGCGGGCGGTACACCGATTGTATTTCCTGCAATTGCGGTGTGCGACGGTATTGCTATGGGTCACAAGGGTATGAAATATTCTCTCGTAACCCGCGATCTGATTGCAGATTCTACCGAGGCTATGGCGCTTGCTCATGGCTTTGACGCACTTGTGATGGTGCCCAACTGCGACAAAAACGTTCCCGGTCTGCTCATGGCGGCGGCACGGACAAATCTGCCCACGGTTTTTGTGAGCGGAGGTCCCATGCTTGCAGGACACATAGACGGCGAGAGGGTTAGCTTTTCGTCAATTTCGGAGGCTGTGGGCGAATACAACGCGGGCAAAATCACCGAAGAAAAGCTTCGCGAATATGAATGTAAAACCTGCCCCACCTGCGGCTCGTGCTCGGGGATGTATACTGCCAACTCAATGAACTGTCTCACCGAGGCACTGGGAATGGGGCTAAGGGGCAACGGTACAATTCCGGCGGTGTATTCATCACGAATTGAGCTTGCAAAGCATGCCGGCATGGCGGTTATGGAGCTTATCAAAAAAGACATTCGCCCCCGCGACATAATGACCGAGGCAGCCTTTTACAACGCACTCACCGTTGATATGGCTCTGGGCTGCTCCACCAACAGTATGCTCCACATTCCCGCAATTGCTCACGAATGCGGCATAGACATCAATCTTGATATAGCAAACGAAATAAGTGCAAAAACTCCAAACCTGTGTCATCTGGCACCGGCGGGACGCACCTACATCGAAGAGCTTGACGAAGCGGGCGGTGTGTATGCCGTGATGAACGAGCTAAACAAAAAATCACTGCTAAATACCGATTGTATGACCGTAACCGGAAAAACAATAGGCGAAAACATTGACGGATGCGAAAATAAAAACCCCAATGTTATAAGACCAATCGAAAATCCCTACAGCGAAAACGGCGGTATTGCAGTGCTGCGCGGCAATCTTGCACCCGACGGCAGTGTGGTAAAACGCTCGGCAGTGCTGCCCGAAATGCTTGTGCATGAGGGTCCGGCAAGGGTGTTTGAATGTGAAGAGGATGCCCAGGCGGCAATAAACGGCGGCAAAATCAAACCGGGCGACGTTGTTGTTATACGCTATGAGGGTCCCAAGGGCGGACCCGGCATGAGAGAAATGCTCAATCCCACATCTGCAATAATGGGTATGGGGCTCGGCTCAAGCGTTGCACTTATCACCGACGGACGCTTCAGCGGTGCCACAAGAGGCGCATGTATAGGTCATGTGTCACCGGAGGCTGCCGAAGGCGGCATTATAGGTATTGTGCAAGACGGCGATATCATAAGCATTGACATACCTCAAAACAAGCTTGAGCTAAAGCTCGCCGACGAAGAAATACAAAACCGTCTCAAAAGCTTTGTGCCAAAGCAAAAGGAGCTGTCCGGCTATCTCAAACGGTATGCATCTCTAGTTTCGAGCGGTGCAAAGGGAGCTGTGCTCAATTGACAAAACTACAAAATTTATATATGCGCATGTGTGCAGTCTCGGTGCTGCGGGAGCTTTTGGAAGACAGGGTCATAAGGCAGCTGACCGAATATTTGGCATTGCCGACGACCTGCGCCGATGATATCAGACTCAGCTCATATTCACGCTTTGTGTATGAGCTGAGCCAAAATGGCGGCATTTCACTGGCTCACTATGTGCAAAGGCTTGTTTTTGAAAGTGAAAACATATATGTAAGACTTGCAGGTCGAGGCAAAACACCCGACAGCTTTCTTACAAAAAACCTGCGTGAGGATCTGAAAACCTTTGATGAGCTGGCAGCTCTCACACCCGACGAGCTGACAAAGGGGCTTGAGTCATACGGCCCTCTGCCCGGATTTGCATCCGACAAGGTCGGCATCTGCGATGAATATATGAGCCGCATCGGCAGCATAGGCAAATATGGCTACGGTATTTATGCCGGATACAAAATGTTTTATATCGGAAAAGATTTTTCTGTTGTTCCGGTGCAAAATCCCGATTCCACGCGTCTTTGTGACCTGGTTGGCTACAAGCGCGAGCAGCAAAAGATTTTAGACAATACCCGCGCCTTGCTAAAGGGCATGCCTGCGGCAAACATACTTTTGACAGGTGATGCCGGCACAGGCAAGTCATCGACTGTAAAGGCGGTTGTAAACGAGCTTGCCTCAGAGGGTTTGAGGATAATTGAAATTCGCAAAAACCAGCTGCATGCAATACCCAAAATACTCGACTTGTTGTCTGAAAATCCACTAAAATTCATACTGTTTATAGATGATTTGTCTTACACAAAGGATGACGACGGCTACAGTGCGCTAAAGGCTGTTTTGGAGGGGTCGGTGTCTGCCAAGTCGGGCAATGTTGCCATTTATGCCACAAGCAACAGGCGGCATATTGTAAAGGAGACCTTTTCAGACAGAAGCGGCGACGATGTACACTTTAACGATACAATGCAGGAGACTTTGTCACTTTCAGAAAGGTTTGGACTTCAAATTTCATTTTCCAAGCCCGACAAAGCTGCCTATCTTGAAATTGTGCACAGCCTTGCAGACAAGGCAGGGCTTGAATATGACGGCGCCGCCTTAGAGCTCGAAGCCGAAAGATTTGCCCTAAAGCGGGGAAATCGCTCCGGTCGCGCGGCAAAGCAGTTTGTAGACAGTATTATTTCATCAAAAAAGTATTGACAAAGCGGTATAAAAAGAGTATAATGATATAAAATATACCAAAAGAGGCATCTGTAATGTCACTGTTTTTAAACACACTAATCCTAAAATTGTACATTATTATCAGCATAATTATTATTGGTTATGCTTATTTCTATGTATATAAATTGCCGGTGAGTGGTAAAATCAGTGTATGATGATGCAATTTCTTTTACCTGAATTTTATATAAGCCTATAAAATCTCACTTGCGACAGCGGGTGGGATTTTTTTTACAAAACAGCAAACAGAAAAAGGAGGTCGCTTTATGAAAAACACATCAATTCTGATAGCAGACGGTGACAAACGAATTTGCAATCTGATAAAAATAACCCTGACAGCACACGATTATAAAGCAACCACCGTAAACAGCGGTGAAAATGCCATTTTTTTGACCTACTCCGTCAACCCCGACATTGTGATTTTGGATGTTTCGCTGCCCGACATGGACGGAACTGAGGTTATACGCAGAATCCGCTCATGCTCTGATGTGCCTATTGTGGTGATAAGCGCGCGTGACGAAGATCAAGACAAGGTTATGGCATTTGATGCAGGCGCCGACGATTATCTCACAAAGCCTTTTTCGATTGAGGAGCTCCTTGCACGCCTTAGAGTAATTGAGCGAAGGTATGTATATGGGCTCAAAGAGCAAAATGCACCTGCCGTGTTTGAAAACGGCCCCATGAAAATTGACTATGCCGCGGGCTGTGTGTATGTAAAAACCACATTGCTCCATCTCACCCCGATAGAATATAGGCTCCTTTGTATGCTGGCGCAGAACGTGGGCAAGGTTCTCACCCTCACCTATTTAACCAAAAACATATGGGGCACAAGCTGGAACAGCAACATCATGACGCTTAGAACCTTTATGGCATCACTGCGAAAAAAGCTTGCGGCGGCAGACAGCGGCACCGACTATATTTGCACTCACACCAAAATAGGCTACCGCATGCCAAACATCAGCAGCGAAAGCGGCGGTGTTCAGAACAATCAAAAAATCTGATGTCAGACGTTTTTGAGAGCATGGCCGTCATTCGTCACAAATAAAGCTTTAATCGGCGGATATATGGCAATCAGGCATACAGCGACTCGGCAAGCCCTATATTATCGGCCGATTTGTATATTGCCGTAAGCAGATAGGCACTTATATTGCGTATTTCGGAACGGGAGGAGATGAGGTTGTTGTACACAAATTCAATGTGTTTGAAACGGAGCGACCACATTCTGCGTTTTACCTCCTGTATGGGGATGTTATCACCACCTATACACAAATAATCCTTGTCGGAGCAAAGAGCGTTGACCATGGTTGTTATTATGGTGTCCAAAATCTCTCTGTCGCAAAATTCCGCAAGGTCTACATAGCTTACAGATTCTTTTACGGTATCTATACAGTCTGTCCTGTCCCTTGTCCATTCATCATAGGGCATATATGACTGATAAGACTGATTAATATAATTATTATTTATATTATTTTTATTAATATTATTATTATTTGTTTTTGAAAACCGAACCTCGCTTGCTTCGGATTTCAAATCGGGTGATATATTGATTTCGGCTTTGGAGACCTCATTAGGTTTGGTTTTCAAAGCTTTGTTTTGCAAAATTTTGGTTTTGGGAGCTTTTGCTTTGCCTTTGGCTCTGTTTGTACCGATTTTTTCGTCTTTGGTGACCTCTTTGGTTTTGCCAAAGCCATCGCAGCTTTCCACGCCTTCATCCTTTTGTTCGGTCTTGCTCCAGCACTCTGTATACACATATATGAGGTTGGGCTTGCCCACCGCCTGTCTTTTTCTGCTGATTAGTCTGATGCCGTTTTTTCCCTCAAGCTCTGCAAAAACAGCTGCAATTTTTGCATTGGCACAGCCGAGTATTTTTTTTGCTTCTTCACACGTCATTATTATATAGGGATTGCCGTATTGATCGTGCCAATTGTTTTGCAAAGACAAGCTGAGCCGATTTAGCATTGCAAGATACAATAGCTTTGCATCGTTTGAAAAACAGCAAAGCTCATCTTTTTCAAAAATTTCGGACGGGGCCTTAAAAAAGCGATAGTTCATTT
>JAEDEG010000064.1 GCA_016293435.1 Clostridia bacterium | reverse complement strand
ACGGTGTGCAGAGCCACACCCGCACCTTGTGGCGGCTGCTTTCGGAGTATAATATCCCCACCTTTATTTTTATAAACAAAATGGATCTGTTTCGTGGCGTGAAGGAGGAGCTTATTGAGCAATTGTGCCAAAGGCTTTCCGACGGATGCATAAGCTTTGAAAATCATGACGATGCCATGTGCGAAGCGGCGGCACTCCGGAGCGATGAGCTTATGAACGAATATTTGGAAAGTGGAGAATTGTCGGATGCAGCCTTGATTTCTGCAATAAAGGAGCGGCGAATTTTTCCGTGTTTTTTTGGTTCAGCTCTCAAAAATGATGGCACCGGGGAGCTTCTCGACGCCTTAGACAAATATTGCTCATCGCCCCTTTATCCGTCGGAGTTTGGAGCCAGAGTGTACAAAATATCTGAGGATGAAAAGGGCAATCGGCTCACCCACCTCAAAATCACCGGCGGCGCGCTTAAGGTCAAAACAGTGATCAGCGCAAACGGCTGGAGCGAAAAGATAAATGAAATAAGGCTTTATTCCGGCGAAAAGTACAAATCCGTTCAAACGGCAGCTGCAGGCGAAGTCTGCGCTGTTACGGGTCTTACAAAGTCTCAGGCAGGAGACGGCATTGGCATTGATCCGGGTGAAAAGCGCTTTTTCTCGGAGCCTGTATTCACCTATGCGGTTCGCTTGCCCGACGGCGTTGACGCATCTCAAGCTCTTCCCATATTTCGCAGGCTTGAACAGGACGAAACCCGTATGCAAGTCGCTCTATCGGGCAGCCCGCAAAAAATCAATGTTCGAATTATGGGTGAGATTCAGCTCGAAATTCTTAAGCGTATTTTGTCCGATAGATTTGGGCTCGATGTAGAGTTTGAACAGGGCACAATTTTGTACAAGGAAACAGTTGCCGAAACTGTTGAGGGCGTAGGTCACTACGAGCCCCTGCGCCACTATGCCGAGGTTCACCTCCTTATTAAGCCCGGCAAACGCGGAAGCGGTGTTTCAATTTCGTCACAGGTCAGCGAAGATGTGCTTTCCAAAAACTGGCAAAGGCTCATTTTAACTCATCTTGCCGAAAAAACGCATCTCGGTGTGCTCACCGGCTCACCGCTTACCGATGTAGAGCTGATTCTCATAAACGGCAGAGCCCACATCAAGCACACAGAGGGCGGAGATTTCAGACAGGCAACCTACCGTGCTGTGAGGCAGGGGCTTATGACAGCAAAGTCGGTTTTGCTTGAGCCATTTTACAGCTTTGTTCTTGAAATTCCGACCCAATCCACCGGCAGGGCACTCACCGATTTTCAAAATATGGGTGCGGAATTTGATGTGCTCGAGGCTATGGGCGAGGTTACACGAATCACAGGCAAGGCTCCCGTGTCTGTTATCAGAAACTACCACAAAGACGTTATTGCCTATACCCATGGCAACGGAACACTGTCACTTAGCTATTGCGGCTATGAGCCATGTGCAAATGCACAAGAGGTTATCGAGGCTGCCTGCTACGATGCCGAAGCCGACACCGACAATACTCCCGATTCGGTCTTCTGTGCTCACGGTAGCGGCTTTACCGTCAAATGGGATGAGGTGTTTGACCATATGCATCTCCCCGCCGCAAATTTAAAGCCCAAAGAATATGTCACCCAAGAGCGCACCCGCAATTATGAACGTATTATTGCCGATGAAGAAGAGCTTTTGCGCATTTTTGAGCGTACCTACGGCAAGTCAAAGCGCGACAAGCCCAAAACCTATGCCGCTGAGAGAACCTCAAAGCCATACAAGGGCAACAAGATAAATCTTTTGCCCGAATACCTTCTCATAGACGGCTATAATATTATTTTTGCCTGGGATGAGCTCAGAGAAATTTCTGCCGACAGCCCCGACACAGCTCGCAGCATTCTCATAAACCGAGTGTGCAACTATCAGGCAATGAAGCGCAACAACGTGATTCTTGTTTTTGATGCCTACAAGATAACCGGCAATGTGAGAGAAATAGAGCGCATGGGCGATGTAACCGTTGTATACACCAAAGAAGCCGAAACAGCCGATACCTATATAGAAAAGGCCTCCCGTGAGTTGAGTCGTGACTACAGAGTAAGGGTTGCCACCTCCGACGGTCAGGTGCAGATGATAGTGTTTGGCAACAATGCAGTCAGAGTGACTGCGGCAGAATTCATTGGCGAGGTTACCGAAGCAGAAAAGGAAATCAGACGGCTCATAAGCGAAAATCAATAAAAATCGCAAAATAATTTGCAATTTTCGAATTGTATGATATAATTACCATATAAAATTTAATATACGGAGGTTACAAATGAAAAAATTTTTAGCGGAATTCAAAGAATTTGCCATCAAGGGCAATATATTTGACTTGGCAATAGGTGTTATTATCGGTGCTGCCTTCAATGCGATTGTCAAATCTCTTGTAGACGACATCCTCATGCCCTTTATCGGAATGCTGCTCGGTGGGCACGATTTTTCATCTCTTGCACTGCAGGTTGGAAATGCACAAATCAAATACGGCATGCTGATTCAGAATATTGTTAACTTTTTGATCACTGCTATGGGTCTTTTTGTGATTGTTAAGGTGCTGGCCAAGCTCAGAGACATCAATAGCAAAAAGGTTACGGAAGAAAAGGAAGAAGAACCCGAGGCAAAGCCCGACGATGTTGTTTTGCTCGAAGAAATAAAAGATATACTTTCTCAAATAAAGGATAAATAACTTATGGAAATTTGGAATCCGGATTTTGTATTCGAATTCCGGTTTATATTGCCCGAAATGTTTTTTCCTTATTTGTAACATTTTAATATTGCAATGGTTGGTTTATTGTGATAAAATATGTAATTAATAGAATTAAAAACTAAAATAGCCCTAAACGAAAGGATGATTCCCATGGAAAAGAAAAATATAGACTGGGGCAATCTCGGCTTTGGTTATATCCAAACCGATAAAAGATATGTTTCCGATTATAAAGACGGCGCCTGGGATAATGGCAGGCTCACCGATGACGCCAATGTTGTTATCAGCGAGTGTGCGGGCGTGCTTCAGTATGCTCAGACCTGCTTTGAGGGTCTTAAGGCATACACTACCGAAGACGGACGTATTGTAGTTTTTCGCCCCGACCTCAATGCAGACCGTATGATAGACTCTGCAAAAAGACTCGAAATTCCCGTATTTCCCAAAGAAAGATTTCTTGATGCTGTAGAGCAGGTTGTTGCAGCCAACGAGGCTTATGTACCTCCCTATGGTTCGGGCGCTACACTTTATCTTCGCCCATATATGTTTGGCTCCAGCCCGGTTATCGGTGTAAAGCCTGCTGCAGAATATCAGTTCAGGCTGTTTGCCACACCTGTTGGCCCTTATTTCAAGGGCGGCGTTAAGCCCATCACTATCAGAGTGTCCGATCTCGACCGTGCGGCACCGCACGGCACAGGCCATATCAAAGCCGGTCTTAACTATGCAATGAGTCTTTATAACATAGTAGATGCTCACAATCAGGGCTACGATGAGAATATGTATCTGGATGCAGCAACTCACACCAAGGTTGAAGAAACCGGCGGTGCAAACTTTATCTTTATCACCAAAGACAATAAGGTTGTAACTCCCAAATCCGACAGTATTCTTCCTTCTATCACCCGCCGTTCGCTCATGGTTGTTGCCAAAGATTATCTCGGCCTTGAGGTTGAAGAGCGCGTGGTTGAGCTTTCCGAGCTTAAGGATATGGCAGAGTGCGGCCTTTGCGGAACTGCGGCTGTTATTTCTCCCGTTGGCAAAATTGTTGACCACGGCACTGAAATATGTCTCCCCTCCGGCATGAGTGAAATGGGTCCTGTAACCCAAAAGCTCTACGATACTCTCACCGGTATTCAGATGGGTAGGATTCCCGCTCCCGAAGGCTGGATAAAGGTTATAAAATAATACATAAGTTATTTAACACAAATTTACAAATACTCCGCCGGACAAAATTTGTCCGGCGGGTTTGTTATGGAGGATACAATGGCAGATAAATCCAAAACAAAAATCCTGGTTTCTGCATGTCTTTACGGCTATTGCTGCAAATATGACGGCGGAAACAACATTCTCAAAGATCCGCTTTTTATGATTCTAAAAAACACAGGTCGTCTTGTGCCGGTTTGTCCCGAGCAGCTTGGCGGTCTTTCAACTCCGCGCGTATGCTCGGAGATTAAAGACGGCAGAGTGATAAACAAAAACGGCGAGGATGTTACAGAGCAGTTTGAGCTCGGTGCTCAAAGGACACTCGAAACTGCACAAAAAAATCACGTCAGAGCGGCAATCCTCAAGCAGGGGAGTCCTTCATGCGGATGCAAGCAGATTTATGACGGCTCATTTACCGGCACAAAGGTCGCGGGTGAGGGTGTAACCGCCCGATTGCTGATAGAAAACGGCATCCCCGTGTTTGACGAAACTGAGGTTTCCTATGCAAAGCTTTTGTCCGACGGAAACGGGCACGGCCACAACCATAATTAAGGAAGAGGTTTAAAATATGAACGAAACAAATTTATTAAAGGTCGAAAGCTTTGAGCTTGACCACACCAAGGTTAAAGCCCCATTTGTGCGCAGATGCAGTGTATATAAAGGAGATAAGGGCGATGTTGTAACCAAGTTTGACATTCGATTTACTCAGCCCAATGTGTCTGAAATGCAGTCGGATGGCATACATACCTTAGAGCATCTTTTGGCAACATACCTGAGAGGTGATGACGAGGATTTTGCTGCAAGGATTATAGACATATCTCCAATGGGGTGCCGCACAGGATTTTATATGACAATCTGGGGAGAGTGGGAGCCGAGCTTTATTGCCGCAAAAATTACATCCGCACTAAAGCTTGTTATTACAGCAAAAGAAATTCCTGCCGAAAACGAAATTCAGTGCGGAAATTTTAGGCTTCATTCGCTTGAGCTTGCCAAAAGGTATGCGTCACAGGTGCTTGATGCGGGGCTTACAGAATTTAAAACAGATGATAACAGGTGATGTATTTATTACTTCACCCAAAATCTGAGGAGCAAAGCTCCCTGCGACGGTTGCAATAGTTGCAGGGAGCTTTGCTCCGATTTCAATAAGCGGCAAAGCCGCGTCATTCAACGTTTTCAGTGGGAGATTGAACTCCCACTGAAAAAATTAAATGTCACCCGCCGCCTATAGAGGCGGGGGACATCTTAATTTAGTTATAATGCAAAATACCAAAAAAATGAAAATGTTGAAAAATATTGAAAAAGTTAAAAAAAACCCTTGACTTTTTTTATTTTCTGTGTTAATATTATAAATTGCAGTTATAGCCGTTTTTATGTAATTTTGGTTGTGCATAATCACGGTTTTTTATGCATGAATTGTGTCTCAATTATGCATTATTACTGTGGTTGCGCAGCTCGCCACTATCGCGCAAAGGAAAGTTTTCTTTCCCCGACAAAAAAATTATATGAGGTGATAGAAACATGGTACATCCTATCAAGCTTGGTAAGAACGAACGAATGAGTTATTCCAAAATTGACGAAGTTCTCGAAATGCCAAACTTAATTGAGGTGCAAAAAAATTCATACCAGTGGTTCATCGAAAAAGGCCTTAAAGAGGTACTGGAAGACGTATCTCCCATATGCGATTTTTCGGGAAACCTGATACTTGAATTTGATGATTACTATCTGGATGAAAATCCCAAGTATTCCATCGAAGAGTGCAAGGCGCGCGATGCCACGTACTCCAAGCCCCTTAAAATTAAAGTAAGGCTTATAAACAAAGAGACTGGTGAAGTCAAAGAACAGGAAATTTTTATGGGAGAATTCCCGCTCATGACAGACCAGGGTACCTTTATCATAAACGGTGCCGAAAGAGTCATCGTAAGCCAGGTAGTCCGTTCACCGGGCATCTACTATGCAATGCAACACGACAAAACCGGTAAAGAGCTCTATGATGCTACCGTTATACCTAACCGCGGTGCATGGCTGGAATACGAAACCGATTCCAACGATGTATTTTCGGTGCGTATAGACAGAACCCGTAAATTACCTGTAACTGTGTTAATTCGTGCTCTCGGTCTCAACACCAATGCCGAGATTCTCGAAATGTTCGGATACGATGAAAAAATCAACACAACCCTCGAAAAGGATTTTACCACAAATTCCGAAGAGGCTCTTATAGAAATTTACAAAAAACTCCGTCCCGGTGAACCTCCCACGGTTGAGAGTGCCACCACACTTATAAACGGACTGTTTTTTGATGCGAGACGCTACGACCTTTCCAAGGTTGGCCGTTTCAAATTCAACAAAAAGCTATCTTTGTCTGCGCGTATCAAAAATCAGACATTGTCAAGACCCGTTGCAGATGAAGAAACAGGCGAAATTTTGGCAGATGCGGGCGAGTGCATATCTGCCGAAAAAGCAGCTCTGTTAGAAAAAGCGGGCATCAATACCGTTTGGGTTAAGGTTGAAGATAAGGAGCTCAAAATCTTTACCAATGATATGGTAAACATCAAAGACCATATCTCTCCCGAGCTTAGTGAAATGATAGCCGAATACGAAATAAACGAAAAGGTTAAATTCAGTGTTCTCAAGGAGATTCTTGCTTCCTCCGACGATAACGAGGAGCTCAAAAAGCTCATCAAAGAGAGAATGCACGACCTTATTCCCAAGCATATTATTACCGAAGATATCTATGCTTCCATCAACTACCACAACAACATAGTATACGGAATCGGCTGCACCGACGATATTGATCATTTGGGTAACCGTCGCTTGCGCGCTGTTGGTGAGCTTTTGCAAAATCAGTTCCGTATAGGTCTTTCAAGGCTCGAAAGAGTTGTAAGAGAAAGAATGACCATTCAGGATCTCGATGCTGTAACGCCTCAGCTCCTTATAAATTCAAGACCCGTTGTGTCTGCTATCAAAGAATTTTTCGGTTCTTCACAGCTTTCACAGTTCATGGATCAGACCAACCCCCTTGCCGAGCTTACTCACAAGCGTAGGCTTTCGGCTCTCGGACCGGGTGGTCTCTCAAGAGAAAGAGCCGGCTTTGAAGTGCGCGATGTTCACCATTCTCACTACGGAAGAATGTGTCCGATAGAAACCCCCGAAGGTCCTAACATCGGTCTTATCAACTCCCTTGCATGCTATGCAAGAATAAATGAATACGGCTTTATTGAAGCACCATATCGGAGATTTGACAAAGAAACCCTCAAGGTTACCGACGAAATCACATACATGACAGCCGATATAGAAGATAACTACATGGTTGCCCCCGCATCCGAAAAGCTTGCAGAAGACGGTTCGTTCATAAACGATAAGGTTATTGTAAGATACAGAGACGAATTTATCGAGGTAGATCCCGGTAAGGTTGACTATGTCGACGTGTCTCCAAAGCAGATTGTATCGGTTGCCACAGCCATGATTCCTTTCCTCGAAAATGACGATGCTGTCCGTGCTCTCATGGGCTCCAACATGCAGCGTCAGGCTGTGCCGCTTTTGAAAACCGAGTCACCAATAGTGGGTACCGGCATGGAATACAAAGCTGCCAGAGACTCCGGTGTGTGTGTTCTTGCCAAAGAAGACGGTGTTGTAATCAGAGTGGGTGCCGACGAGGTTTTGGTACGCGAGGATGACGGTAATGTGCGAAGCTACAAATTCATTAAGTTCCTCCGTTCAAACCAGAGCACCTGCATCAACCAAAAGCCCATAGTTTCAAACGGCGAAAGAGTTAAAAAAGGTGACATCATTGCAGACGGTCCCTCCACCTCAAACGGTGAAATCTCTCTGGGCAAAAATATCCTCATCGGATTTATGACCTGGGAGGGCTATAACTACGAGGATGCTATCCTTATTAACGAACGTCTTGTTAAAGAAGATGTATTTACATCAATCCATATAGAAGAATATGAGTGTGAAGCTCGTGACACAAAGCTCGGTGCCGAAGAAATCACCCGCGATATTTCCAATGTCGGCGAGGATGCACTCAAGGATATCGACGAAAGAGGTATTGTACGCATTGGTGCAGAGGTCAGAGCAGGGGATATCCTTGTGGGCAAGGTTACACCCAAGGGCGAAACAGAGCTTTCGGCAGAAGAAAGACTTCTGCGTGCAATCTTTGGCGAAAAGGCAAGGGATGTGAGAGATACTTCACTGCGTGTACCTCACGGTGAATTGGGTATCGTTGTTGATATCAAGATATTTACCCGCGAAAACGGCGATGAGCTCCCTCCCGGAGTAAATCAGCTTGTTCGCTGCTATATTGCCCAGAAGAGAAAAATCTCCGTTGGAGATAAAATGGCGGGTCGTCACGGTAACAAGGGTGTTATTTCGCGTATTCTCCCCGAAGAGGATATGCCCTTCCTTCCCGACGGTACACCTCTCCAGATTGTGCTAAACCCCCTCGGCGTACCCTCCCGTATGAATATCGGACAGGTTCTCGAGGTGCACCTTGGCTATGCGGCAAAGGCTTTGGGCTGGAAGATTGCCACACCGGTATTCGACGGTGCAAGCGAGATGGATATTTTTGAAACGCTCAAGCTTGCAGGCAAGTCGCTTGACGGCAAGAGCATCCTTTATGACGGACGTACCGGCGAGCCCTTTGACAGCCCGGTTACCGTAGGTTATATGTATTATCTCAAGCTCCATCACCTTGTAGACGACAAGATTCATGCCCGTTCAACAGGCCCTTATTCACTTGTTACTCAGCAGCCTCTCGGCGGTAAAGCTCAGTTTGGCGGTCAGAGATTCGGTGAGATGGAGGTTTGGGCGCTGGAAGCATACGGTGCTGCATACACCCTGCAAGAAATTCTTACTGTCAAGTCCGATGACGTTGTGGGTCGTGTCAAGACCTATGAGGCCATTGTCAAAGGCGAAAACGTGCCCAAACCGGGTGTTCCCGAATCCTTCAAGGTTCTTATCAAAGAACTTCAGAGTTTGGGGCTTGATGTTCAGGTGCTCGATGCCAACGACGAAGTTATCCCGATCAGAGAATCCGATGATGACGATGACGATACACAGCTCCGCCTCAATCTCGAAGGCAACGAAGACGATTATTACGATAGCTTTGATGCCGAAGATGATGCAGATGAAGATGATGCAGATGATGATGCAGATGATATCGACATGGATGATGATTTTGAGGAAGAGCAGGAGGATTTTGGTTCTCCCGTTTCCGATGATGATGAAGACGATATCGACTTTGCAGACATTTTGGCAACCGACGATTTTGATGATCTTGAAGCTCCCGATGTGCTTGACATGGGAGATGAATTTATCGTAGATTTTGATGATATTGATGGTATTGACAGCTCCATTGATACAATAGATGATGATTTTGGTGATCAGTAAGAAAGGAGATAGCTTATGTCAGCATTTAATGATTTTGAATCTATAAAAATTGGTTTGGCTTCTCCCGAAAAAATCAGGGAATGGTCACACGGCGAAGTAAAAAAGCCGGAAACTATAAACTACAGAACATTAAAGCCCGAACGTGACGGTCTGTTTTGTGAAAAGATATTCGGACCTCAAAAGGACTGGGAATGTTACTGCGGTAAATACAAAAGAATCCGATATAAAGGCATTGTCTGCGACCGATGCGGAGTTGAGGTTACTCGCTCCAAGGTCCGCAGAGAGCGCATGGGTCATATTGAGCTTGCAGCTCCGGTATCTCATATTTGGTATTTTAAGGGTATTCCCAGCCGTATGGGTCTTATCCTTGATATGTCACCCCGAATACTTGAGAGAATCTTATATTTTGCAGCATATGTTGTAATTGATCCCGGAAAGACCGATCTTGAAGAAAAACAAACCCTTACCGAAAAAGAATTTAGAGATTATACCGAAAAATACGGCAAAGGCGGATTTAAGGCAGGTATGGGTGCAGAGGCTGTTAAAGAGCTTCTTTCGGCCATCGATCTTGACAAGCTTTCAAACGAGCTCAAAGGAGAGCTCGAAGCATCTCAGGGTCAAAAGAAAATCCGTATTGCCAAGAGACTTGAGGTTGTAGAGGCTTTCAGACTTTCGGGCAACAAGCCCGAATGGATGATTATGGATGTTGTACCCGTAATCCCGCCCGAAATCAGACCTATGGTTCAGCTTGACGGCGGCAGATTTGCCACCTCCGATCTCAACGATCTGTACAGAAGAGTAATCAACAGAAACAACCGTCTCAAAAGACTTTTGGAGCTCGAAGCTCCCGATATCATAGTCCGCAACGAAAAGAGAATGCTCCAGGAGGCAGTAGATGCTCTGATAGACAACGGCAGAAGAGGCCGCCCGGTTACAGGTCCCGGCAACCGTCCTTTAAAGTCACTTTCGGATATGCTAAAGGGCAAGCAGGGTCGTTTCCGTCAAAACCTTCTCGGTAAGCGTGTTGACTACTCAGGCCGTTCCGTTATCGTTGTAGGTCCTAATCTCAAAATATATCAGTGCGGTTTGCCAAAAGAGATGGCACTTGAGCTCTTCAAGCCTTTTGTAATGAAAAAGCTTGTTGAAGACGGCTTGTGCCACAATATAAAGAGTGCAAAGCGTATGGTTGAAAGAGTAAAACCCGAGGTATGGGATATGCTCGAGGATGTAATCAAAGAGCACCCCGTATTTCTTAACCGTGCCCCCACGCTTCACCGTCTTGGTATTCAGGCATTTGAGCCTGTGCTCGTAGAGGGCAGAGCCATCAAGCTTCATCCCCTTGTATGTACAGCGTTTAATGCAGACTTCGACGGTGACCAGATGGCTGTCCACGTTCCCCTTTCACCTGAAGCTCAGGCAGAGGCAAGATTCCTCATGCTTTCTGCAAACAACCTTCTTAAGCCTCAAGACGGTAAACCCGTAACCGTACCTACCCAGGATATGGTTCTCGGCAGTTATTACCTTACCATCATCAAGCCTAAAGAGGTTAAAATTCTCGATCCGGGTGATACCGGCTTTGAAGAAGGCGACATAGTTTGTTACCTTTCTAATCAGGAATTCAATGTAAATAACAAAAAGGCAATTACCAAAGGCGAGGGTCTTTATTGGATGAACATTAAGCTCGAAGCCGAGGGCAAAAGAGCTGCTACCTTCACAGAAGAAGGCTGCTTTGCCGGTGAGGTTGGCGAAGGCAAGGCATTTTCGAGCTTTGACGAGGTTCTCATGGCATACGACAGCGGTGCTGTAGGGCTTCATGCTCCCATAAAGGTTGTAAACACCAAGATTGTAGACGGTGAAACCGTGTCGGGTATTATTGATGCAACCTGCGGTAAGATTATCTTCAACGAAAATATTCCTCAGGATATAGGTCTTGTTGACAGATCGGTCGAAGGTCCTCTTACTCTCGAAATAGGCATGCACTTTGTTGCCGACAAAAAAGGCCTCGGTAAGATTTTTGACTACTGTATCAAGGAACACGGCACTACCGTTACTGCAGGCGTGCTTGACCATATCAAGGCTCTCGGCTACAAATATTCAACCAGAGGTGCTCTCACAATCAGTGTGTCTGATATCATCATACCCGAAACCAAAAACGATCATCTCGATTCTGCTCAGGCAAAGGTTGATAAGATTACAAAGCAGTATAAGAGAGGTCTTATCAGTGATGAAGAAAGATACAACAAGGTTATTGCCTCATGGAACGAAGCAGTTGACGATATTTCAAACGACCTTATCGACAATCTTGACCAGTATAATCCTATATATATGATGGCTACCTCCGGTGCCCGTGGTAGTAAAGACCAGATCAAGCAGCTTGCAGGTATGCGTGGCCTTATGGCAGATACCTCAGGCCGTGCGATAGAAATTCCTATCAAGGCTAACTTCCGCGAAGGTCTGAATGTTTTGGAATACTTCATTTCAACCCACGGTGCACGTAAGGGTCTTGCCGATACAGCGCTTCGTACAGCCGATTCGGGTTATCTCACCAGAAGACTTGTCGACGTATCTCAGGATGTTATCATTCGTGAGGATGATTGCGGCATAGAGTCGGGTGTTGTTGTAAAGGCAATCACCGACGGCAACGAGGTTATCGAAGGTCTCAAAGACAGGCTCAACGGCAGAGTAGCTGTTCGTGACGTTGTGGATCCTGCAACCGGTGAAGTTATTGTCAAGGCAGACAGCCTCATCAACGAAGATATTGCAAAGAAAATCTGCGATGCCGGCATAGAAGAAGTAGAAATAAGAAGTATTCTTACATGTAAGGCACGTATCGGTGTGTGTGCAAAGTGCTATGGCTCCAACCTGTCTACGGCAGAGCTTGTTAATGCGGGTGAAGCAGTTGGTATTATTGCCGCACAGTCCATCGGTGAACCCGGTACACAGCTTACAATGAGAACCTTCCACACAGGCGGTGTTGCCGGTGACGATATCACTCAGGGTCTACCCAGAGTTGAAGAGCTTTTTGAAGCCCGCAAGCCCAAGGGTGTTGCAATTCTTGCTACCGAAGGCGGTACTGTTAAGATTGAAGAAAGCAACAAAAAAAGAGAGGTTGTTATTACTGATGCTGACGGCATAGCATATAATTATCTCATTCCTTACGGTTCCAGGCTCAAGGTTACCGACGGTCAGGAGATACAAGCCGGTGATGAGATTACCGAGGGTTCAATTTATCCTCAGGATCTCCTTGCTATCAAGGGCAAAATTTCTGATCAGGCAGGTCTCACTGCTGTTACCGATTATCTCACCAGAGAGGTGCAGAGAGTGTACCGCCTACAGGGTATTGATATCAATGACAAGCATATTGAGGTTATCGTAAGACAGATGATTCGCAAGGTTAAGATTGAAGATCCCGGCGACAGTAACCTGCTTGTAGGTTCAATGGTTGACCGCAGTGAGTTTGAGCGTGTTTGTGACACAATGGAGGTTCAGGGTCTTTGCAAGCCCTCGTGCAAGCCTATGCTTCTCGGTATTACCAAGACAGCACTAGCCACCGATTCGTTCCTCTCTGCAGCTTCTTTCCAGGAAACAACAAGAGTTCTTACAGATGCAGCTATCAAGGGTAAAAAGGATCCCCTTATCGGTCTTAAAGAAAATGTTATTATCGGTAAGCTTATCCCTGCCGGTACGGGACTTCCCGTGTATCAGAATGTTGAGGTGGTTACACCTATCATTCACGCTGACGATTATATGGATACAAAATAAAATAAAAAACAAAGCTTTTGGCAGATTAATGTCAAAGGCTTTGTTTTTTATTTAAAAATTATTCCGAAAAATATTCTTTACACATGACCGTCATGAGTACGCAAGCGTTCATCATGTCCTAAATTTCCGATAAATTGACAGTAACATTCTCAACTTTATTAAGATCATCTACGTTATATTAAATATATTTAGGCTTGTCAATGCAAACAATAACAAATTATATAATTTATATAATTTTGTAAAAATTTATATTGACAACAACAGGTTTTAATGCTATAATAACATAGAAAAGCAAAGCAGAGGTCCACCTCTCACCTTACGGTTTAAAGGTACTTGTAGGGTTAATACTTATCTTGTTTGTATAAGTGGGTGGATTTTGCCCACTTTTTTTAATGTATTCGGCGCGAAATCTGCAGTCGCTTTTGCTTATTCAGTTTATGGAGGTGTTTTGTCATCAGTAACAAAGACTTGTTGATTAATGAAGAAATCAGAGACAAAGAGGTAAGGTTAATCGATTCTGACGGTACTCAGCTTGATATCGTTTCAATTGATGTTGCCATGAAAAAAGCAGAGGACAAAGGGATGGATCTGGTAAAGATTGCCCCACAGGCCAAGCCACCCGTTTGCAAAATAATGGACTACGGCAAGTATCGCTTTGAAATGGCAAAAAGAGAAAAAGAGGCCAAGAAAAATCAAAAGATTGTCAGCATTAAGGAAATAAAAATGAGTCCTTCAATTGATGTACACGATTTTGATACCAAGGTTAATCATACCAAAAAGTTTTTGAGTGCAGGTGACAAAGTTAAAATCACTGTTCGCTTCAGAGGCAGAGAGCTTCATCACACTCAGCTCGGCAATGACCTACTTGCAAAATTTGCGCAGGCAGTCTCCGAGGTTGGTTCAGTTGAAAAGAGCGCAAAGCTCGAAGGCAGAAACATGACAATGACAATATCACCGAAATAAGAAACATAATATCCAAAGTATATCGGAAGGAGTGTAAGAGAATGCCTAAAATCAAAACTCACAGAGGCGCGGCAAAGAGATTCGGTCTTACCAAAAACGGAAAGGTAAAGAAAAACCAAGCTTTCAGAAGACACATACTCACAAAGAAATCTACTAAAAGAAAGAGAGCTCTCAGAAAGCACACATATGCAGCTAAAGCAAATGCTGCTACAATCAAGAGACTGATTTTGTATAAATAATATAGAGGGAGGCGTTTTAGAATGGCTAGAGTAAAAGGCGCTATGGCTACAAGAAAAAGACGTAAAAGAGTTTTAAAACTTGCAAAAGGATATAGAGGCGCAAAAAGTAAGCTTTTCAGAACTGCGAAACAGGCAGTAATGAAATCACTTGTTTACGCATACATTGGCAGAAAGCAGAGAAAGAGAGATTTCAGAAGACTCTGGATTACCAGAATCAGCGCAGCTGCAAAGCTTAACGGAATCAACTATTCTCAGTTTATGAACGGTCTCAAAAAGGCCGGAGTAGACATCAATCGAAAGATGCTTTCCGAAATTGCTATCGCAGATCCTGCAGCTTTCACACAGCTTGTAGAAAAAGCTAAGGCTGCTCT
>JAEDEG010000218.1 GCA_016293435.1 Clostridia bacterium | reverse complement strand
TCCGTGTGCTTCGAGGCTTTTTACAAGGATTTTGTGCTATTGAAAGCCACGACGGATACGGAAATCCAACACCCTTGAATGATACCTTTGACTTTGCATTAAAAACTATATTGAATGGTATTCGTGATTTACAAGGAGGAACCGAACGATGAAACAATTTTTGAAAAATATATTACCGTTTAATAACCGAACTGAAATGCCGACGGCATTATTCGTTGTAAAGAAAATTCTTGCTTTCTGGTTGTGTTACATAGCAGGACTGTTTATAGCCGAAGGAGTAATCATACTCTTACATTTTGCTCTTGGTAAAAATATGCTTGTGGGTGATGTGTTTGACGCACAGACTATAACGCTGATTACTTATTACGGCTATATCATTATATCAGGTGTAGCATTACTGTATTGGAAACTGATTGAGAAAAAGCCGCTGTCCGAAATGGGATTGACAAAACGGTTTGGAAACTATTTTATTGGTGCTGTCATAGGTGTTATTCTGCTCGCTGTTGCAGTTTTTGCAATCGTTTTGACGGGAAGCATTCAATATCACGGATTTTTTGGAAATGCCGATATTCTTATGATTATTCTCTTAATCGGTGGTTTTATTATTCAAGGAGCGACAGAAGAATTCCTTTGCCGAGGAATCGTGTTGCATACGCTCAAAGAAAGGACTCCGACTTGGTTTGCGATAGCAGTAAGCACCATTCTATTTATTATTCCTCATTGGTCGTCTCTCTTTGACGGAGGCATGTCTTACGGTGTTATAGGCGTTGCAAACCTTGTACTGATTTCAATCATCTTTTCGCTGCTGACTATCCGTTTTAAAAGCATTTGGGTTGCTTGCGGTTTACACTCTTTCTGGAACGCTATTCTGTACTGTATTCTGGGACTTAATTTAAGCGGAAATGATGAGATGGTTACGGCAATCTTTAATATGCAATCCGTGGGTAATAATATATGGAACGGCGGCGTATATGGTATTGAAGCAAGTCTGATTACCACCGTTGTATTAGTTTTTGCTGCCATTCTGATTATGGTTATTGGTAGAAAGCAGGTAAAAGGGAAATGACAAAATCTGAATGGGTACATTGTCCAGTCTGCGGAAGTAAGACGAGGTTGCAGATACGGAGGGACACCGAGTTAAAAAACTTTCCCCTCTACTGCCCAAAGTGCAAGCAGGAAAGTTTAATTGATGCAAAGCATTTGTCGGCTGCAATTAAGGTGTCTGGGAAATCTCTTATAATTAGGATATTAAATCTCTATATATAGGAAATAGAAAATCTGTTTGTAATTTTTTTGTGTAATTTCCGCGGGCCTGTTGACTTTATGCAACGGGTTGCATATAATAAAAGAGCAACCTATTGCGTAAATTGGAGGTGCTTTTATGAACAGAACAGAAAACGAGGAATATATAATAGGGTGTGTGTCGCTTCTCTCAAATAAGATAACTAAGTTTGGAGATTCCATATTGCCCGACATCACTTTTAAGCAATGGTTTCTGCTAATAATGATTTCTAAAATGGAGCTTCGGGAAAAAAGTATCAATAGCATTGCCGAGGTTGTAGGAACGACACGGCAAAATGTTAAAAAGATGTTAGTGCCATTGAAAAACAAAGGTTATGTGTGTATTAAAAAATCCGACAGTGATGCAAGGGCGTTAAAGGTAGAGCTAACAGAAAAAGCATATCAATATTTTGCAGAAAATGATGCTTCCGCAGCCCGTGAAACAAACAGATTATTTTCAACATTTTCTACTGAAGAAATTGATGGTTTAGCTTGTACTCTGAAAAAACTGCTATGCTCTTTTGAAATATATGGAGAGGAATGGAAAGACAATGAATGATGTAAAACCGATATATAAATCTTTGAATATACTGCTTTTGCTGTTGACACTATTTGTTACAATTTGTGGGATATGCTCATTCAATACGGTACACACCTATAATGCTGTAAATCAATATGGGGAAACTATAAAAATGTGGGGCGCAGGAATATATGCCCATGATTCATACTTCAAGGCCCCGATTTTTATTGGCTCTGATTTTACAATATTAATTTTTGTTATTCCTATGGCAACTCTTACTTTTATCAAAGCAAGAAAGACACAGAGCGTAGAATATTTTATCCGTAGTTTTGGGATGTTTTGTCTGTTACTCTATTATTCCGCAAGTCTAGCTTTTGGTGTTACCTATAATTATCTACATCTTGCATATATAGCCCTATTTAGCTTATGCTTTTTTGGCGTATGGTTGATGTTGGTAGAGTTACATACATTAGAGGTTCGGCGAGGAAAAGTTTGCCTGTATCCTTTCACAAAAGGGATGAAAATATTTTTGCTAATAGCGGGAATATCGCTCTTTGTCGCATGGCTCCCAGATATAATTGCTTCAATTGTCAATAAGACCTCATTGGATTTAATTGAAGTATACACCACAGAGATTACTTATGTGCTTGATATGGGTATTATTAGCCCACTGATGTTTATTACTTATCATCAAATAAAACACGGAAAATTTATTGGTTATGTTTTGGTAAGAATGATATTCAAAATATGTATGATTATTGGCATTATGCTTCCTATGCAATCTGTTTTTCAAATGTTAGCGGGTGTTTCAATACCCATACCCGCTTTGATAACAAAGGTTTTAATTTTTGTCTTGTTGGCGGTTTTTGCAGCCTTTTTTGAGTATCGTTTGAAGTGTGAAACAAAATATGTGGAGGGCATCATATGAGTGCGGGATTTTCTATCGAACAATTTATCAGAACAATAGAAACTTTCAGTTTGATAGAGGTACCAATAGAAAGACTAACTATTAATAGTCAAGCCCTAAAATGATTTTTTGAATAAAATA
>JAEDEG010000217.1 GCA_016293435.1 Clostridia bacterium | reverse complement strand
CGATTGATATTTTTAATATAAAAAATATATCTATAAAGATATTATACGAGGAGAACAAAAACATGAAAATGACATTCAGATGGTACGGTTCAGACGACCCCGTAACACTGGACAAAATCAGGCAGATTCCCGGTATGACAGGCGTTGTTACCGCTGTATATTCCGTCCCTGCAGGTGAGGTGTGGCCCGAGGAAGCAATTGATTCTATGAAAAAAGAAGTAAATGCCAAAGGGCTCGAAATGGAAGTAATCGAAAGCGTTCCCGTTCACGAAGACATAAAGCTTGGCAGAGGCAAATGTGAACAATATATAGAAAATTACAAAGAAAATATCCGCAGACTTTCAAAAGCAGGCGTAAAATGTATTTGCTACAACTTTATGCCCGTATTTGACTGGACACGTTCCCGTCTCGATCAGCCTTTATCTGACGGATCCAATGCTCTTGTATATTACAAGGAAGATGTTGACAAAATGGATCCCACCAAGATGTCACTCCCCGGCTGGGATGCATCCTACACCCCCGACGAAATAGGCGGGCTTGTCGAAAGCTATAAAGAAATTGGCGAAGAAGGCCTTTGGAAAAATCTTGAACATTTTATAAAGGAGATTATTCCCGTTGCTGCCCAATGTGATGTCAACATGGCAATACATCCGGATGATCCGCCCTGGCCCATTTTTGGTATTCCCAGAATTATCACCACAGAAGAAAACATAGACCGATTCCTCGCTCTCTACGATGACTCTCACCACGGTCTTACCCTTTGCAGCGGAAGCCTTGGCTGTGCCAAATTCAATGACTACACCGCAATGGTAAGAAAATACGGTGCAATGGGTCGAATTCATTTTGCTCATGTAAGAAACATCAAAATTTTAGATGACGGTTCCTTTGAAGAATGTGCTCACCTTTCAGAGTGTGGGTCACTTGATGTGTATGAAATTCTAAAGGCATATTACGACATCGGATTCAATGGTTATCTTCGTCCTGACCACGGCAGAATGATCTGGGGCGAAACAGGTAAACCCGGATATGGTCTGTTTGACAGAGCACTTGGCGCTACATATATGAACGGCATCTGGGAAGCTGTTTCAAAATCCAATAAATAGGGGGAAATTAAATTATGAAATTACCGTTTGATTTAGATTTAAAAGGCAAGGTGGCAGTGGTAACAGGCGGCGGCGGTGTGCTTTGCTCAAGCTTTGCAGAGGCAATAGCCGGCTGCGGTGCATCGGTTGCCGTGCTCGATTTAAATATGGAGGCGGCAAAGGCCGCAGCCGACAAAATCAATGCCGATGGCGGCAAGGCTATTGGTGTATCAGCCAATGTACTCGACAAAGCAAGCCTTGAAAATGCCAAAAAAATTATAAACGAAACCTTCGGCACGGTTGACATTCTTTTGAACGGTGCAGGCGGCAACAACCCCAAGGGTACTACCTCAAATGACTATTATAACCCCGATGACGAAAACATTGAGGGCATAAAAACATTTTTTGACCTTGACCCTCAGGGTATAGAATTTGTGTTTAACCTAAATTTCCTCGGTACTCTTTTGCCCACTCAGGTGTTCGCTCATGACCTTATTGGCAAAAAGGATGCCTGCATTGTAAATGTATCGTCAATGAACGCGTTCACGCCTCTCACCCGAATACCGGCATACAGCGGTGCTAAGGCAGCTGTGTCAAACTTCACACAATGGCTTGCGGTTCACTTTTCAAAGGTCGGCCTGCGCGTTAATGCAATAGCTCCCGGATTTTTTCTCACTAATCAGAACAGAGCTCTGCTTATTGACGAAAACGGTAACTATACCGCCCGCTCCGAAAAGATTCTATCTCAGACACCCATGGATAGATTTGGTGCTCCCGATGAACTCATCGGAACACTTCTTTATCTTCTCAGCTATGAGGCATCAAGCTTTGTAACCGGTATAGTTATACCTGTAGACGGCGGATTCTCGGCATACAGCGGTGTGTGAGCATTTGGAGAAATGATTTGTGTTATTTTACACAAGCTCTGATATAACTAAATTAAGATGTCCCCCGCCTCTATAGGCGGCGGGTGACATTTAATTTTTTCAGTGGGAGTTCAATCTCCCACTGAAAACGTTGAATGACGCGGCTTTGCCGCTTATTGAAAACTAATATGATGTAAACCTAAAAAATCTTCAAAGTCTTATAAAACTGCTTTGAAGATTTTTTGTTTTTTAATCTCACAAACAAAAAAAGATGCCGGTCGGCATCTTTTAAATGTTAAAAAATTCAATTTTTATTTCTGTCGTGTCCGCACTTGGTGCATATAGTATTTACCGAAAGTTCAATATTGTCACAATCGGGGCAGTTCCAAGTGAGGTCATCCTCGCTGGTAATTGCCGGATTTTTTGCATCTGCATATATCGGAGCAGTTTCAGCCTTGAGGTTTTCTATTGCTACGGTTGTTTTGTCAAGACCGAGCATAATGTTGATTTTTTCACTCAGAGCATCTATGCTGTCATATATTCTTTTTTGCTCTGTTTTGGTTTTTTCGATTAAATCGATTATCACACTGAGCGTCAAAAACAACAACCCCAAAAGGAGACCCATAGCTGCTATTTCAATTTGATTGAAAAATCTGTTTTCGATAACACACAGTATTACGGTCACAACAATTGCCGCGATAGACGCGGTTTTACAAAGTACAGAAGTTTTACTTTTCATTTTATATCCATCCTTTCATTATCTTAATCTTAATCGAGAAAAGAGGGGAGAGAGCTTTTCATTTTTGATATGGTTTTTCCCTCGCGCACATTGCCCGATTCCAAATCAGCCCATATCAGGTCAACAATATAAGAATTTAGAGACTTGCCGACCTCGGAGGCTC
>JAEDEG010000063.1 GCA_016293435.1 Clostridia bacterium | reverse complement strand
CATCATCAGCCGTGGATATATCTTTGAAGCTAAGATTTTCCATAATATAGTGAATAAGCGTTCCGTAGTCTGAACCAACAATTTTTTCAGATGTGGCAAACATGCGGGGCTTGGAAAGAATAACATCATCAAAGGGACAATATACTTCTTCCTCCTCCATTTGACGTTTTTTTAGCTCGGTCACTGTCATGTTGGAGGGAATTGTATTTGCATCGTCATATTGATACACAAAATCTAATTTGCGTGCAACAGAGGCATATTCGTCCGATGGTGAATCGAAGCAATTTTGCCAACAAACTCCGATATTAGAAGAATTACTGTATGAAATATCCTCAATATTAATCAGGCTCAAATTATATTTGCATCCATCACTTATTTTTGATGTATAATCAAAATCACTCGGATAGCCGTCGGAACGAACAACGCCGTATAATATCATCTCCAGAAATGACGAACATCTGTATATAAGATAGGGGTTGATATTCAATGCTTCGTCGGCTGCAAGATTTTCTATTTTGCGCAATATACGAGGAGCATTATCACATGATGCTGTTAAAATAAGTTTTTCGGTTGCTCTTGTTAAAGCAACATACAAAACTCTGAGCTCTTCGGATACAGACTCAAAGTCGGATTTTAACTTGATAGAACGGTTATTAACAGTATTTATTTTAACTCCGGCACTTTTGTATATGCGGTCAATACCAATTCCCAAATCCTTGTGCATTGAAACAGAATCCTTTAAATACTGTTTGTTGAATTTTCTGCCAAGGCACGATACAAAAACAACCGGAAACTCCAGACCTTTGGATTTGTGGATGCTCATGATTCTGACAACATTATCATTTTCGTTTAGAACTTTTGCCCCCTCGACCTTTTTTCCGTGTTTTGAGTTTTCGACAAAGCGAACAAAGCTATAAATGCCTTTGAAATTTGTTTTTTCAAACTCACGGGCTTTTCGGAGCAAAAATTTTACATTGGATTTTTTGAGTTTGCCGTCGGGAAATACAGAAAGGTATGTATAAAGACCTATATCTTTAATAAGATAATTCAAAAACTCATCTGTATCCATGTATCTTGATTTTAAATAATAATCTTCGAGCTTGTGTAAAAAAACAGTCAGCTTTTTGGAAATTGCATCATCAAAGCTTTTTTGATATATTTTTACGCAATTATAAAAAGATGTGTCAGGCGAATTGAGGCGTATGGTCATGAGTACATTTTCGTCAAATGAAAATATCGGATTTTTCAATACAGAAACCAACGCAATATCATCATCGGGATTATCAACTATTTTAAGAAATGATATTAAAAATTTTATTTCCTCCGTATCAAAATAAGATTCGCCCTTGTCGCTGTATACCGGAATGCCCATAGAGGAAAATACCTTTTCAAAAACAGGCGCAGCTGCCGATGTACTCCTGAGCAGCACAACGAAATCTTTGTATTCTATGCTGTGCTTTACGTTATTTTTTTTATCATAAAGCATATATCCCGAAGAAACCATTCGGCTAATTCTCTGTGCAACATGAACAGCTTCTGCCTCAATATTTGAAAGCGCACTGCTATGCTCCTTTTTATCTCCCCTGCCAAAGCCGTTGCTTTCGTCTATTATGGTTATATCTATACTCTCTGTATCTTCATTGATATCATCAAATCCGCCGCCATAGTAGAGATATTCATCTTTATCATAAACAATATCTCCGCACTCCGGGCTCATTATCTGAGTAAAAAGTGAATTAACAAACCCAAGAACGCTCTTTCTGCTTCGGAAATTTGAGTTTAGCAAAATTTTGTTAGACGGATTTACGCTGCCTTCAAACAGAGGATAGGTGTCACATTTTTCTCTGAAAAGCAAAGGATTGGAATCTCTGAAGCTATAAATGCTTTGCTTTATATCTCCGACGCAAAATACATTTGGATGATTGCGGCGTGCGCCGGATATGAGGCTGAAAATAGTGTTTTGAATATTATTGCAATCCTGGTATTCGTCTATATATATCTCTTCAAAATTCATTGAGACCTCATCGGCAATTTGAGACGGGGTATTGTCAGAGTTTCTAAGAAGCCGAAGTGCGAGATGCTCGAAGTCGGAAAAGTCTATAAGATTTTTTTCTTTTTTCATCTTTTCAAAAGCATTGGCAAATTCTGATGCCAGCTGTCGGTACTTGGCTATATGGGGCAAAACCGTCTCACTATCCGCTCTTATCTCGTCTTCACTTAGATAAATGTATCTTTTTTTAATCTTTTCATTAATAATTTTTTTTGCTTCGTCTCTTTTGCTGCGTATTATGGGAACAACAGAGCAATCGCCTTTGTAGATTGGCCAACGCCCAAAGCTAAGCTGCGAAAGACGCTTGTACATTTCATAATAGTCGGTGGTATCAAATGTAAACTCAAGCTTTTTAATTTCTGTTTGCAAAAAATTATATATATGTACGATATCTTCGTTATCCTTGCAAAGGGAAATTGCACTTCTATACAAGGATAATGCCAACTCACCTGCAAGATTTGCACATTTTACCAAAAAATCAAGAACCGGGCTGTTTTTATCGGAATACATTTTATCAAGAGAGTCAATCCACGCTTTGCTGTCGGGCATGGTGCGTGAAAAATCATATAATTTTACAACGGTATCGCAAATTGCGTTGTCCTTTCGATTTGAATAATCGGATATGAGCTTTAAAAACTCAGCATCTTTGTTTTGATAATGAGTATCGAAAACCTGATTGACAGCAGAAGATTTGAGTATATCAATTTCTGTTTCATCAGCAATTTTTGCCGATGGGTCAATATCTAAAAGGTAAAAATATTTTTTTATGAGATTAAGGCAAAAGCTGTGGATTGTTGAAATGTGGGCATAGGGCAGCTTAATGAGCTGTTTTTGAAGAACCTCGTTATCTCCGCTTGCAAGTTCCTCCATAATTTTTTTCATAATGCGTTCTTTAATTTCGGCTGCTGCCGCAGAGGTATATGTTACAACAAGAATTTTATCGATATCAACATGATTTTCACCGGTAATGCGGCTTAAAATCCGCTCTGCCATAACAGCCGTTTTGCCGGAGCCGGCTGCAGCGGAAACAATCAAATCCGAAACCGGCAGTTTGATTGCATTTTCTTGCTCTTTGGTCCATTTCATTACATTATACCTCCTTTTCACCTTCTGAAATTTCGTCAAACACTGTCTTTAAATCCACAGTATTTAAAAGCCTGAACGATCCGTTTTTACCGTTTACAAAGTTGCAGATGCTGTTATAGCTGCAATAGCTGCACGAATTTTTTTCTCCGTGAGAATACGGATTTACATTAATGTAACCCGACGACATATTCTCGGAAGCTTTTTTAACAATTGAATTGACATATTCTGAAAGAAGTTTGAATCGCTGTGATGTAAGCTTATTTTTGGTACTTATGCTATCCGGGGAAAAAGCGGCAAGCACTTTCGAATCGTCAGAGACAACTCCATCCATTTTGATTGTGGGACTGACATCTTCGACGCTGTTTTCTTCGGAGGGTCTTTTATCCGAAGCTTCGGTCGGATTTATGATTTTTAAAAATAAAGCTCCCGCCGGACAAGCATCGTCGGTTTTGTCTACAAGAGCGTTCAAATAGACAAGAAGCTGTATATCCAGACCGTAGTATACATCGGTAAAATTAAAGGCTTTACTTCCGGTTTTATAATCTACAACACGAATAAATGTGCCATATTCATTTGTAAAAGAATCCGCTCTGTCGATTTTACCGGTGATTTTGAGCTTCTTGCCATTGTCAAGCTCAAATTCTATACAACCGATATTATCATCGTCGAAGGTTATTTCATGACCTATAGGTTCAAATTCTGAACGGACAATATGATCTCGTATTGCCATTATTGAATTAAATACCGGTAATTTGAGATTTTTTATTGCAAAGATTTCTCTCGGTGTGATTTCGCTGCCGCAATGGGCCAATTGTTCGATATATTCGTCAAGCAGCCTATCTATACTCGATTCGAAATATATTTTATCGGTTTGTTCAAGACCTATTCTTTTATCTTTTATTTCAGTAAAAATTGTCTCTATTATGTGATGAATGAGAGTACCGATATCAACATTTTCAATACCGAAAGGCTTTTTCTCTTTTAGTGAAAGCATGTAAGTAAGATAATAGGCATACTGACATGAATTATACTTCTGAATACGCGAAATTGTTGAGTAAAATTCATCTTTAAAGCAGAGGTCGGTAATTTCGGAAGAGAGGCGCTTTATGCCTTTTCGGCCGTCTAACAAATTATTTATAAAATCTATTTCATCAGTCTTGCCGCTATCTTTGAAATATTTGTATATATCCTTCCATTCATCACCGGGGATTCTTCCGTCTGACAGTGCCGCGGCAGATTCTGCCAGCAGCTGCCGAGCCGCATCCATATTATCGGGTTTTATATTAAGTTCGGAGCTTATGCCACCCTCTGTACGAAGATTTGGGAAAATGTTTTTCAGCGTTGTGATAACCAGTGCGGGTCTTGCCGATGTAAAGCCGCTGTCCGAATTGGGATAAGATATTATCAAAGCGCAATGAGGATGAGTGAGCACAGAATAAATTCTAAAACGGTCAAAGTATGCTTTTTCGTCAATGCCCGGCGAAAGCTCGATTCCAAGCCCTGTAAGATCGTTTTTTTCGGCATCGGAAATAAGGGAATCTTCTGCGCCCGAACTCGGAAATTTGCCATCTGTTGCACCTATAACAAATTGGTAGGCTGCATAACCGGTTTTGCTGCGCATAACATCCCCTACCACCACCTCATCGAGTGAAGTTGGAATCAGCCCTATCTGCTGCTGATTGAATGCAGTATAGAGGTATCTTCTATATTCATTTATATTGACAACCTTATCTCCGAGTATATATACAAGCATATCAAAGGCTTCTATAAGCAAATTCCACACAGCTTCGTATTGCTTAGCCAATGAAATATTATTTTGGCTTTTAAAAAGCTTTATGTAATCGCTTATTTTCTTGTCAAAATTTATGGAAAGTAGGAATTTATAAAGTTTTTCTGTAATATATTTTACACTATGGCGGCCCTTTATCTCGTCATGGAACTGCGAAAGAACGGATATGTGATTATTTCTTATCCGAATTAAAGCTTTTTTGACATGCTCGTTTCCGTCAGAGTAGGACTCTACACTCCGTGAAAAACGGTCGTCGGAAAGCCAAGTGTTTTTTGAAGCTCTTGCAGCAGATATATAATTATCTGCAATATATATATCTTCTCTGTCGGCGGATATACAACCGGATTTTAGATAATTTACAACGTTTTCGGCATTATAGCCATTAATGTATATATCCAAAATATTTACAACGAACGAAACTATTGAATGGTCAAGAGTATTTGTTTTATCATCAACAAAATACGGTATATTATAATCGTCAAAAACGGATTTGATTATATATCCGTATTCATCAATATCTGATGCGATAACACTTATATCTCTGTAGCGAACATTACGCTCTCTTACCAAGGCTGAAATCGCCGATGCAAGCTTTGTCACTTCGGAATAGGGATTTTCACCCACAAAGATTTTGACTTTGGATATTTCTCCGTTATACTTTTCCAGTTTATATGAAAACAAATTCTCTTCGAGAAACCGAAGTTCGTTGTTTTCGTAGCATGGGCTGTTCATACAAACATCGGGCAAAACCGAGCAGCCTCGTGATACACACAATTTTGTCAAAAGTTTGGCACACTCTAAGGTTGGCTTAAAAAGCGACGCGAATTTTTCGGACTTATCTGCAGAGAGAGAAACATATACGGTATCAGCCTGACTGCAAATTATCGAAATAATTTCTCTTTCCTGAGGATTAAACGAAGAAAATTCGTCAAAGAAAAATGTATATCTCTCGTACGGACGGAAGGACTCCAATATCTCTGCAAGAATATTTAAAGAATCATCGGCATCGGTAAATTCTAAGGAAAGTCTTTCTTCATATGCGCGATAAATGGCAGCAATATCATTTAGCTTCATTGATAATGCTTCGCTTGTTACAGATTGAGCTGCAGTGAGCAAATTCTCAGGTGTTATCATATATTTTTTTAGTTCGCTGATCTGGTCATTACATATATCGACAAAGCCGTTTTGCGATGCGGCCGACTTATAGTAAGAAAGCTCAAGATTGGTTATAAGCTCCGCTATAACAAGTGTCTTGCCTATTGACGAAAGCTGATTTTTGCCTGTTGGATGAGATGCAATTAAACGCTTGCATATTCTGTCAAAAGAGAGGACTTCGACCTTGCCCTGCTGAACAGAGCCAAGCTTTGAAATCAGGCGTCTTTCCGCAATGTGAGTAAATTGTTCGGGGACTACAATGATAACCGGATTGCCTGAATCTGACATTTTTTTTGCAGTATTTATCACAAAAGCTGTTTTACCGCTGTGAGCACGTCCGTATATAAATTGTAATGACATAGCTTTCCACCTCTTTGCCTATATTTCACTTATTTTATCATACTATTTTTTTTTAAAAATGTCAATAAATTTTGCAGCTGCTGCCGCAAAAAAATTTGTTATAAATTTATAGTCAAAAAATTTTTTAAAACTTGTTTTTTGTCGAAAAAAGTGCTATAATGTAGTATTGTATGATAAAAAAGAGGAGTGAACTTAATGAAAATTGGTATCCCGAGAGCTTTACTTTATCACTATTATTATACATTCTGGAGAACGCTTTTTGAAGAGCTGGGATGCGAGGTTATATTGTCGGATGAAACAAACAGTAAAATAGTTTCGGAGGGTTCAAAGGTTACCGTTTCCGAAATATGTGTACCTATAAAAATATTTAACGGGCATGTATTAAATCTTGAAAAAAAGAATGTGGACTATATTTTTATACCCCAATTTCACAAGGTAAAAAAAGAATGGTACTGTCCGAAATTTCTTGGGATTCCCGAGCTTGTTGAATATTCGATTGAAAATCTGGCAACTCCGCTTATTGTGCTTGATTATATAACAAAAACAGATATGATTGATTCATTTGCGGTTCACAAGCCACTTTTGAATATACTGAATGTGACAAGCATGCAGCTGAAAAAGGCTTTAAAATCGGCAAGAGAAAAACAGCTTAAGTTCAGAAGCATATGCAAAAACGGATATACAGTTCCTGAGGCTTACAACTTTCTTTTTGACGGCAAGCCTCTGCCCGGCAAAAAGAAATCGGAAATAACAATCGGTCTTATGGGATATGTGTATAATGTGTATGACAACTTTGTAAGCATGAACACAATAAAAAAACTCGAAGATATGGGTGCCGGCATTATAACCTTTGATATGCTTGACGAAGAAGAAATTAAAATTGACAAAAAAGAAATCAAGCAGCCTTTTTGGACATTTTCGAGAAAAATTTATAATGCATCAAAGCAATTAATTAATTCGGGGAAAATTGACGGAATGATTCACATAACAGCCTTTGGCTGTGGTCCCGATTCTATAATAGGCAAAATGATGGAAATAGACTGCGAAGAAAAAAATATTCCTTTTATGACTGTCAGAGTTGATGAACACAGCGGTGACAACCACGTTAATACACGCCTCGAAGCCTTTACAGATATGATTAAAATGCATAAAAGAAAGGGCGGTAACCAATGAAAATTTCATTTCCATATATGGGTCAGGTTCAAGGTTATAAAAAGCTGCTGGAATTTTTGGGACATGAGGTTATAATGCCCCAAAAGCCTACTCAGCACACCTTTGATATCGGAGTATTGCATAGTCCGGAGTTTATATGCTATCCTTTTAAGGTTATGCTCGGAACATATATTGAAGCATGTGAATCCGGTGCTGAAATGATAGTTTCTTCCGGCGGCAGCGGTCCGTGCAGAGCGGGAATGTACTGCGAGGTACACCGCAGAATCTTAAAACAAATGGGCTATTCAACCGAAATCCTGATTTTTGATTCGCTAAAAAAACACCCTATCAGGTTTGTCAAGCAGGTTTTGAGATTAAAAAACAAAACACCGATGATAAAATTAATAAAGGCTTTTATATACACATTTAAGCTTTTGCCGCTGCTCGACAATATTGATGAAATAATAAAAATTAAGCGCGCATATGAAATCAACAGCGGTGATTTTGATAAAGCAAGAGAGAAAATAACCGAAATGTTTGAAGCAACAAACAAAATCAGTGAGCTCTGCGGAGTATATAAAAAAGCTATCGAGATTATTGACGCTGTACCGATAAGATTGGTAGATGAAAAAGACAGGGTCAAAATTGGCATTGTTGGTGAAATTTATGTTGCAATGGAAGCGGCAACAAACATGGAAATCGAACGCAGGCTAAATGCTCTTGGAGTTGAGGTGTACAACGTTCAGAATATTTCCGGCTGGCTTAAGCATAACATCATACCGCGAAAATTCAACACAAGTAAAAGCTGGAAGGCATTTGACGAGGGAAGTCGATACAAAAGATGCGCATGCGGCGGCCACGACAAAGAAAACACAGGCTGGCTCATAGAGTTTGCAAAAAACGGTTATGACGGTGCTGTACATTTGATGCCGTTTGGTTGTTTGCCTGAATTGATAACAAGAAGTATTATTCCTCAAATGACATCAGATCTTGACATGCCTATTCTTACTATGTCTATTGATGAACAAAACGGTGAAGCAAATACTCAGACAAGGCTGGAAGCATTTATTGATTTGTGCAAAAGCAAAAAGAAGGCCAAAAACGAAGTATATCAGGAAAAGAAAGAAAGTCACACTGTAGGCGTATAACAACATATTCAATTGCGGAAGAAGGTAATAAAATGGATATTTTCATAGGTATAGACACCGGCTCGGTAAGCACAAATGTTATTGCATTAGACGAAAACATTAACGTTCTTTTTTCTAAATATATCAGAACCAAAGGACAGCCAATCAACAGCGTAAAAGAAGGAATGGCTATGCTTAAGGAAGAACTTGATGATTCGTGTGTTGTAAAAGCAGTTGGCGTAACGGGAAGCGGACGTCAGATGATTGGATTGATGGTGGGAGCTGATGTTGTAAAAAATGAAATTACGGCTCACGCTGCGGCAACAACCCACTTCTATCCCGATGTACAAACTATATTTGAAATTGGCGGACAGGATTCAAAAATAATCATAGTTAAAAACGGAATTGTAACCGATTTTTCGATGAATACCGTATGCGCTGCCGGAACAGGCTCTTTTCTTGATCATCAGTCAGAAAGACTGGGGGTTGATATATCAGAATTCGGTGATTTGGCATTAACTGCACAAAATGATGTGAGAATTGCCGGCAGATGCACTGTTTTTGCTGAATCGGATATGATTGCAAAACAGCAATACGGTTATTCAAAGGCTGATATTATAAAAGGCTTGTGCGATGCGCTTGTGAGAAATTATCTGAATAATCTCGGACGAGGAAAAACGTTGAATCCTCCTTTTGTTTTTCAGGGTGGTGTTGCCGCCAACAAAGGTATTATAAAAGCATTTGAGGATCAAATCGGTCATGAAGTTATAATACCAAAGCATTTTAATGTTATGGGTGCAATAGGAATGGCTATAATGGCAAAAAACCAGGTTGAGCATTCAGGTCAAAGCAGCAAATTTAAAGGTTTTGATTTTATAAACCTTGAATTTACTCCCAAAAGCTTTGAATGCACCGGATGCGCAAATTCATGTGAGGTTATCAAGGTAATCAACAACGGAAAAACAATCGCCATGTGGGGTGACAAATGCGGCAAGTGGAGTTCGAGTATATAAAACAACGGTTATTAGTATTTTTTATTTGTTTTTGCCTGAAACAGTGCTCAACAATCATGAAATATTCTCATATGACAGACTAAAAAAGGTTAAAAAATAATCTAAAACGCAGCAGTTTTGCGACTGCTGCGTTTTAGATTATAACTAAATTAAGATGTCACCCGCCTCTATAGGCGGCGGGTGACATCTTAATTTTTTCAGTGGGAGTTCAATCTCCCACTGAAAACGTTGAATGACGCGGCTTTGCCGCTTATTGAAAAAGTATTGTCGGTATACGTCAGCTATTTAACACTTTGGTCCAAATATCGGTAAGCTTTGCGTTGCGTTCTTTATTATATGCAAATATCTCCATTTTTAATTTAAATTCATCAGTTAACTCAGGATAACGAAGAATGTCATTTTTGACTTCATCCGGCAAAAGCTCTTTTGCAGCATAATTTGCGGTCGAATATCCTATATATTCGGCATTGAGCTTTGCAATATCGGGACGCGACATAAAATCAATGAACTTTTCCGCTTCTTCCTGATGAGTTGAAGTAGTGGGAATAGCCATACAGTCAAACCACAGATTTGACCCCTCATCGGGAATTGCATATGCAAGATCGGGATTTTGTTCTATGCAAAAATACGCATCACCTGACCATACTATAGCCAATGCGGCATTGCCGTTAATCATATTATCCTTAATCTCATCTCCGCAATAGGCTTTTACGAGAGAGCTTTGCTCTATAAGAGCCTGCTCCGCTGCTTTTAGTTCATCGGGATTGTCACTGTTCATTGAATAGCCGCATTTTTTTAGAGCTATTGATACCATATCTCTTTCTTGATTTAGCATGAATATGTTGTCTTTATATTTTTCGTCCCAGAGTATGTCCCAGCTGTTTACTTCTTCATCTACCATGGTTTTGTTATAGAGTATACCCATTGTCCCCCACATATATGGAACGGTATATTCTCCGTTAGGGTCAAAGGAAAGATTTTTCATATTAGAATCTATATTTTTATAATTGGGCACATTGTCAAAATTAATTTTGTTTAGCAGCCCTTCGTCTATCATCTGTTCAATCATGTAGTCTGACGGAACGATAACATCATATGGAGATGTAGCATTTGACACCTTCATATACATTTCTTCAACAGAATCAAACATTTCGTAAACTACCTTGATATCGGGATATTCTTCTTCAAACATATCAACAACATCGGGATGTATATAATCCCCGACATTATACACGAAAAGCTTTGTTTTTGATGAACAACCAAAGGTGCCGATTATACACACCATGCAAAAAACCATAGCCAATGTAACAGATAAAAATTTTTTCATTTGAATCTCCTCTCTTTTTACGGAATTATAACAGGGGAATCCCCTTTTCCGCTTGAACGCTTGTTGATTATAAACAATAAAATTGCCACTAATACAAACATCAAGGTTGACAAAGCATTATACATGGGATTAACGCCTCTTCGGACACTTGAGTATATATATATGGACAAATTATTCACACCGTTGCCTGTTGTAAAAAAACTAATTACAAAATCATCAATCGATAGAGTAAAAGCTATAAGCATACCGCTTATTATTCCGGGTTTAATCTCCGGCAGCACTACCTTTCTGAAAGCATAAAACGGTTTCGCACCCAAATCGAGAGCAGCTTCGTAAATACCGTTGTCAAGCTGAACAAGCTTTGGCAGTACAGATACTATGACATACGGTATACAAAAAGTTATGTGTGATAAAAGCAAGGTAAAATATCCAAGGGGAATTTTTACAGTCAAAAACATCATCATAAGCGAAACACCCATAACAAGCTCTGAGCTCACCATTGGGAGGTTTGTGACAGCATTTATAATCCCTTTAACCTTGCCGCTTTTAAAGCCTTGAATACCGATTGCCGCTGCTGTACCGATAACGCACGACACCAAGGATGCAACAATACCTATTGTGATAGTATTGGCAAATGCCTCAAGCAAGGATTCGTCAGACAGCATCTGTTCGTACCATTTTAGAGAAAAACCACTCCAATTTGATGTTGATTTGATATCATTGAAAGAAAAAATCATCAAAATCACAATGGGCAGATACAAAAACAAAAACATTAAAAAAAGATATATATTCTCAAAAAAAGAACCTATTTTTAACTTTTTCATTATTACCCCCCCTTAAAACATATCCATCTGGCGATTGGACTTATTGAATATTTTCATTACATGCATTGACAAAAATGCAAAAGCCATCAATATTATGGATATAGCGGAACCGAAATTCCTAAGATCAGGATTTTTAAAGTTCTTCTCAATAAGATTACCAATAAGCATAAACTGTCCGCCGCTGAAAAAATCTGAAATATAAAATGATGTGAGAGCGGGCAAAAACACCATGGTAATACCTGATACAACACCGGGCATACTCAAAGGAAGTATAACCTTGAAAAACACTTTATATTTGTTTGCACCCAAATCCTGAGCCGCCTCAATGACACTTTCATCTATTTTGATAAGTACAGAATAAATAGGCATTATCATAAAGGGTATAAAATCATATACTATGCCAAGCACGACCGCGGAATAAGTATACATCAAATTGACCTGAGGCAAACCAAGCAGATTAAGAAATCTGTTCAAAAGGCCGTCGGGTTGAAGAATTGTGAGCCATGAATACAATCTGAGCATTACATTCATCCACATGGGCATAACAAAAAGCATAAGCAGTCCGCCGGGTTTTTTGCCAAGAGATGCCCGTCTGCGGTCTTTGTTGGCAAGAATCATGGCAACCGGATACCCGAAAAGCAGGCAAAACACTACGCTCAGTAAGGCTATCCAAATTGAATTGAGCATAACTTTGATATATAATGGCTCGACAAACTTTGTAAAATTATCAAGTGTAAATCCGGCGGCGCCGTTTGAATCACTATGGGTGAAAGCATAAAAAAATATCAGCAGCATCGGCGCAACAACAAACAGTGTCATCCACACAAGATGCGGGTAAGAGAGTGACTTTTTATACATTTTTAATCTCCGTCATCAATTAAGATTTTTTCATAATATGAATATCAAAGGGCTTGACAAAAAGGCTGACCTTTTTACCGATATCATATTTTGCCGTATCGTGAACAAGCCATTTGAAGTCGTCGCTCACAATAACCATCTCATAATGAACACCTTTAAAAATAACTGATTCGACAACACCGCAAATCATGGCATCATCAACCTCGGATATGCGAACATCTTCGGGTCTTATAACAACATCCACATTCTCGTCTGTATCAAAACCTGTGTCAACACAATCCATATCTATCCCCATAATATTTACAAGGCAATCTTTTTTCATTACACCGGAAATGATATTGCTCTCACCTATAAAATCTGCAACATACGCATTTACGGGTTCGTTATAAATATCGGTGGGCTTTCCAATCTGCTGAATTGTTCCATTTTTCATTACAACAACGGTATCAGACATTGTGAGTGCTTCTTCCTGATCGTGGGTAACATATATAAATGTAATGCCAAGCTCTCGCTGCATATTTTTGAGTTCAAGCTGCATACCCTTTCTGAGCTTGAGATCGAGTGCGGCAAGAGGCTCGTCCAAAAGAAGAACTTTTGGCTCGTTAACAATAGCACGCGCTATGGCAATCCGCTGCTGCTGTCCTCCGGAAAGAGAGCTTACGGTTCTTTTTTCGAAGCCTGAAAGATTGACCATGTCGAGAACCTTTTTTACTTTAGCGTCAATTTCTTTGGAATCAAGCTTTTTTATTCTGAGACCAAAGGCTATATTATCGTAAACATCAAGATGAGGAAAAAGCGCGTATTTCTGAAAAACCGTATTTACCTTACGTTCATAAGGAGCAATCGAAGACAAATCATTGCCTTCAAAATATACATTGCCCGATGTAGGTGATTCAAATCCTGCGATAATCCTTAGAAGTGTTGACTTACCGCATCCTGATGGACCGAGCAATGTAAGAAACTCGTTTTCGTTTATGTGAAAATTTATGTTACTTAAAACCTCATCACTGTCAAAGGTTTTGAATACATTTTTAAATTCAATAAGATGTTTGTCCAAAAAAATCACCTCTTCAAAAATTAAAAATTAGGTGGTGTGGATACCCACAGAACCTTCGCGTTATTTTTACCGATATTTTCTATATAATGAACGGTATTGGCTTTGTAATAAAAGCTTTCATGCTTTTTGACGCGATATTTTTTGCTTCCGATATGAAGAATCACACTGCCCGAAAGAACATATCCAAATTCTTCGCCGTCGTGAGGATCATCTATATATGACTTGCCGTGTGGGAGGAGCTCGATAATAATCGGCTCCATATCATTTTTTTGAGAATTGGGAACAATCCAGTTTATAATGCTGCCCTCGTCCTTATATTCTTTAACAAAAACATCATCAACCTTAAAGACAATATCTTCATCTGCAGCATCATTAAAGAAATTTTTGAGATCTGTTCCGAGGCATTGCAAAAGGTCGGAAAGAGTTGAAATTGAAGGTGAAGCCAAGTCTCTTTCAACTTGGGAAATAAACCCCTTGGAAAGCTCACACCGATCTGCCAGCTCCTCCTGAGTAAGCCCGTTTTTTATTCTTAACCTTTTTATTTCGCCGCCAATATTCATACCAAAAGCCTCCAAGCCGGTATTTATCAATATCTTATTTTCAATTTAGTGATTCTAAACACCTTGTTTTTAATAGTAAGTTTTTTGTTTAGAAAAACTAAACTTTATTATATGCTTTTGTAAATGATTTGTCAATAGCTTTTTAAAGATTTTTTTGCAAAAAATGACAAATTTATTATAAGTACACGAAGTATTTTATTGTGAATATTTTTCTATTAATAAAATGCAGGTATCAATTGACTAAAATACTAAAATGTGTTACAATGTTTAAAGTGATTTTATACAATCGGAGGTTCGTATAATGTATTTATGGAAAAAGGAAAACATTCCGCACTAC
>JAEDEG010000062.1 GCA_016293435.1 Clostridia bacterium | reverse complement strand
TAATAATTGAGAGTATAATCCCAATATCCAATTCCCTCAAACCATGCACCATCGGGGCCAAAACGTACAGCCGCAGTCTCCAAAAGCGGGAGCGCATGCTCAAACACCGTCTCAGTGTATTGGGGAAGCTCTTCGGCAAAGCTCAGTGCCGCCAATATAGCACCGCTGTTGCACACTACGTTCCAGTTGTCAGGCTCGTTTGTAAGAGTCCATTTGTAGGTGCGCGTGCGCGGGCGGTCAAGATAATCATCCAGCAGAGGTTCAAAGCCCATATCAACTACAGCGTCAATTACGGTCTGCTTGCGGGTGCTGTCTGACGATATATAATCATAAGCATAGTCATAACCAAGAGCAAACGCCGCCATCATAGTGGCGCAGTCCAAGAAGTGACGCGGATTCCAGTCGGGAAATGATGCTGCATTTTCCAGTTCGGCATACAAACGCTCGGCATACTTTTGTTCTCCGGTAAGTTGATATACAATGCCAAGGGTTTCTATTCTTGTGCGGATTTGCCGAGCTGCCGACAGAAGCCTTATTCCATCGGGAATGCTGTATTCAACAGGCTCCGACATAATGCAGTTGTTTGCTTCTATGAGCAATGAGCGGTAGGCGCGACCAAAAGCACTGCCGGATGCTGCCTTTGACCTAATTCGGTTTATCTCGTTGCGTATTGTGACAAGACGGGGATGTGTGCCGGGTGAGGTGTATGCCGCAAAGTCTTTCATCACCTTGCTGCCGTTTGGTCTTGCAAAAGGCAGGGCGTATGCTGCGGTTTTTAAGGGAGTGAGCTTATCGTCTGTAATAAGAACCTTCATATTATACAAGGATATATCTTCGGGAACATCTATATGCATATCATATTCCCGTTTTTCCGCTGTCAAATCAAAGGACTTTACATTTATATTAAGCATTCGTGTACCGCTTCTGTCATACAACGCGGCATATGCATATATACGGCATTTGTCTTTTGAGGAGGCTGTAAACCAGCAGGCAGTGCCGGCACTGTTCATGGCGGAGGTTTTACCGCTTATATCCTTAAAGCCGATATCCGATACTGAAACCCCGCCGTTTGTGGTAAATGTAATCCTGCCGTGGGCTATGTCACCGTTGGAAAGAGTGATGTCAGAATATGACAGAGTATAATGCGTATTTTTTTCAAGTCCGTATAGCTGCAAACCAACGCTGTTGCCGCTATACGACACAGATTTTATAGTTGAATCTGTTCCGTTCAGCAAATATATACCGTTTGTCGGTGCAGAAACAAAGCTTAGCCTTATTTCTTCCATATCACTGTCTGCAGCAGTGTCACCGCTGCAAGGATATGAAGATACAAGCCATTTATCATCATTTGCAGGTTCACAATACACCTTGGGATATTCTATATCCGATGCACTGACCGAAAGATTGTCAATATATGTGACTGCTGTGCCGTTTGAACAGGCAAAATTTACAAAGTATACACGATATACATCGGTAACATTTGTTTTAAAATCACCTGTAAGAGTGTGTGATGATGTACCGTCTGAGATTACTGTTTGTATTTTGCCCGTATGAAGATTGTAGCTCAGCGAAACATCATAAACCACATTTGTTTTATATGTAAATACATCTGCGGCAATGGATGTATTGCCCAGAGTGACGGTTTTGTCGGTATTAAAGCTCAGAGTTCTCATTTCGCCGTAGGCGGGAGTTCTTATATACAGTGATTTCATTGCATTGCTATCGGGAAGCATAATCGAATAGTCAATGCGAAGCACTGTGGGTGATATATTTTCGAAAGGCTTTATCACTTCAAAAATTGCATTTTGGCTTTTGAGACAAAGAGTGCCGTTTTCTATCGAAAAAGAAGATGAAGTATCGGTTTTTGGGGTCACCTGGGTAAAAAATCCTTCGGGGAGATTTTGACCGCAGGAGTCAAAATCTTCATTTAAAACTTCAAACTCCACGTCTTCAAACTCAGGAGCGGTCACTTCGGGCAGTGCCCTTATGCTATCTGCCGGAAAGCACTGTATATTGTCCAAAAGCACCGATATTTTATCACCGTAAGAACCGGCACTTAGCACAAGTGCATCTGCAGAGCTTATTGGAGCTATGGTGCAGATTATTGTTTGTTCACCCACGTCGAGGGTTAATGTTCCGTTTTCGGGCTCGGCGTGAAGATCTATATTTGCAAAGGTGCCTATGGGTATTTCCGCCTTCTGCCCATTGGGCAATACTGCATAATTATCATCAAAGCTTATAAGGGGAAGCTTGGTTTTGCCGCTTGTAAGATATACCTCTGCACATGATGTGGCAGAAAGCTTGTTTATCATAAAGCTGAGCATGAATGAGCCGGAGGCGAGAAAATCTGCCGGAGCGGAAAGCGACACCGCGCCACCTTGGGCAATGAGCTCTGCTGCATTGCCGCCGGTCACTTCAGCAGTCCGGGCAGTGCAGGCTTCATTTTCGGCATTTACTTCAAAAATTCCGAGCCTTTCAGCCGAGGCCTGTGCATAATCAAATGTTTCATATATGCCGCCTTTTGCATCCAAAAACTGTGCAGCAAAAGGCTCACACTGTACAAATGACACATCATCCACATAGCACACAGACTCACCCTCAGCACAGGTAAAGCTTGCAAAATCAATACGGTGTATGCGCCATGCTTCCGTCTTGGCAGCAAATCCGTATATATGTGCATCATGTGTACCGTCTGATATATTGAGCTCAACAATGCCGTCGGCAACATTAAGCTGAACTGTCACATCATACCACGTGTTCAAATCATATTTAAACACATTGCCAAAATTTGCGCCGTTCACGGAAACCTCATTGGAATTTGCCATAAATGTAAGCAGCGGAAACTCCCCTTGAGCGCTGTCCTTAACATAGAGTGAGCGGTTGGATTTGTTATCTTCAAAATATATTGAGTAGCTCACCTTAAAGGATTTTACTGTTTTTCCCAGCTCCGAAAAAGGCTGTATCAGCTCGTTCATTTTGCTTGATGTTGATGTAATACATGCGCTCTTACCGCGGTCTGTCAGGACAACGGGAATATTTCCGTTGCCCTGACTGTACCATTTGCCGCCCACATAGTCTGTATAGCTTTCAAAATCTTCGTTAATTTTGATTGCTGCCGCAATAACGGGGAAACACCGAATAATCAATGTAGCTATCACACAAAGTATAACTAACCTTTTTTTCATTTATTATCACCTTATTTTGTATCGGGTCCGTAAGCACTAAACTCCGTAATTGAATTCCATGTACCTACCGATGTGCCGGCACATTCCACCTTAATATAACGCGCACTTGCCGCATCAAAGGCAAACAATTCTTTTTGGAGTGTAGTGCCGGAACTGTTGCCGGCAAAAACCTCGGTAAAATCGGTTCCGTTTTCAGATAGAAGCACCTTGAAATATTGCTGCCTTCCGTCGTTTGTTGTGTCCTGATATACCGCCATTGCTATAGCCGAAACATTCTGAATTGAACCAAGATCATATATTAGAGATTGTATCCCAACGGCAGACCATCTTGTAGACAGATCGTTGTCCAAAGTGTTAGGTGCGGAGTTTTCGGGCTGGGGGGTGGATGTTGCCTCAACACTTGCAATACTAAGTGATTTGTAGCCGATAGGCGCCTCTGACAAAATTTCTTGCGAAAGAGATATACAATAAATTTGTTTTACATTGGGGTCAAGCTTTGAAGAAACCTCAATCTTTATTACACCGGGCACTCTGTTGGGATATGTGATTTCAACATTGTCGTCACTTTCGGCAGCAATCGTGGGGATACCCTCACCTACAGCCAAGCGGTAGTTATAGATAATGTTTTCGGGAGAGAATCTGCTGTAGGGCTCTCCGTTAACCGAGAGTGACGTGAGCTTGGGGAGCTCTTTTACTTCGCTGTAGTCCAAGGTCCAATTGTCTAAAGCAACCGTTTCGGGTTTGTATACATCTTCAGCCTCATCGCCGGGAACAACAAAGGAAAAAGCAATAGGTATTCTGCCTTGGGTTACATTTTTCATAGTAAAGCAAAGCTTGCGTATGCCCACATTTTTGTTTTGCTCGTCATTTACGGGAGAGGTGGAAAGGGGAGCTGCATCCATGACTGAGAATGTGCCGTCCACATCTTCAAGCAGATACACAAGCATATCTCTGTATACACCCTTAACCCTTGCACTCTTGCCGTCCTCTGCCACCTTTATGTCACATCCTGTATGCATAAACCAGCAAACATCGGAGGGCTCGTTTAGCGTAAATTCGTCTTGAACAATTATAAGTGAACGGTTATTTGTAAGCTTAAGACCTCTTTTTACACTCTTTGCCTGAGTTTTGTATGCACTTGTGAAATCGGTGATGGCATATGAGCTTGATTCGCAGCTGTCAAACCTGTCAATTTTGGGTTCACCCGAAAGATCCTGACCCCCGTCTTTCGACGGATTGATAACAAGAGTATTGTGACCCTCTGCTCTGTTACGGTATAGATTCCATATGCTGTCTTGGATATTGTAGTTTTCGGGGCCTAAATCAATTGCAAAACGCGTGCCAAATGCATCTATAATAAATTGCCCTGCATCCATATGACCATGATATACATTGATTTTGCCCGAATGCATACCCGTCATAATTGCACCGGCACCGTGCCAGCTGCTTCTCATGGTTGCTATCTCGGTATCACGATAGTAATAATCCGTTGGCATTGTAACATCGGCATCGGTCATGCTTGCGCTGTACCACATCATATCCATTGATGAGCCACTCACATTGTTTTCGGCCATAAAGTCAAGCCTAAGCTTGGCGAGTGACGGATCTGCGAGCCTATCTGCAAGGAAAAACAGTGTGGGCGAGCTTATTTTAGCGGAGCTTGAATCGTGAAAGTTGAACACACCGTTGCTTGACGAGAGAGCATTTATGTAGTATCCTGTTTGAGCAACACCGGGAGTTTCCATATAGCCAAAGGTCTTGCCATATACAGAGTAGATAGAAGACATAAAGCCTGTATAGTAGCTTGTGGCATATTCCCAATATCCGGGGCCTTCATACCATGCGCCGTCGGGGCCGTAGAGAAGCACAGCTTTTTGAATAAGCTTCATGCCGCCGTCGAGAACCCGAGCCGCAATTTCTTCTTCCTCGTCGGCTATAGCAAGAGCTGCCATAATTGCTCCGCCGTTGCATACGAGATTCCAGTTGTCGGGCTCTGCAGACTGCGCCCACTTCCAGGTACGGCGTCTGCCCTCAACATCGTTGTAGTCTTCAAGAATCTGCTTAAGACCCATATCTCTGATGGCATCCTTTATGGTATTTCGGTCATCAATTCTGCCCTGATCTCCCATGTAGTTATACAGCCAGTCATAGCCCGTTGCCACAGCCCTCATCATTTCTGCCGTATCAAGAAAGTGATATGGGTTCCAGTCTTTAAAGGAGCATACGTTTAGCATTTCGTCAATGGCACGGTCGGCATATTTTGGATCGTCACTAATGAGATATGCAAAGGCAAGAGTCTCTATTGTATCCCACGCGGCACGTGAAACCTGCAAAAGTCTTATACCGTCGGGGATTTCATATTTGAGAAGAGCTTTTTTGTAATAATTATCGGCCGAAGCAAGCACATCCTCTTTCCAGCCTGCCATGACGGGATCTGTGATGGCAGCGGCTTTTATTTCATCAAGCCTTGTCTGATTAAAATGAATACGAGGGTGATTGTTGTTTGGATAGTTAGCTTTTAGCATATCTACCATTTCCTGCCCCGACGGCTGATCAAACACCAGACTGCCGGCAAGGGTGCGGAATATGCCGAGGTCACTTCTCATATCAAAAAAGTTTTCACGGTCTGCAATTACTATAAGACCGCTCTTATCGTAGGTGAGCTTTTTGCCAAATGCCTCACACACGGCTCTCACGGGAACAAACACTCTGCTGTTTTCTATTATGGGAGCGGTATCCATTTTGCTGTCTGTGCCGTTGACAGTTATAACCTCACTGCCCACGGTAAGTATGGCTGTTGTTTCACCGTCAGAAATATTGACACTGCGATCAGCCTCCGACCATTTTACATTGTATCCCAGAGCCTCGGTTACAAAACGAACCGGAACAAATGCGCGATCGTCTTTTACAAAAACCTTTACATTTTTGTTGGAAGAATCAATAAGCTCCACCTCGCCGTCTATAGCAATTTTGTTCTGACCGGTATACAGAGCTATTGTATTTTGCATATATTCCGTAACGCTGTCGTTGTCTGCAATGGAGGGAATACTGCCCAAGGATTTTGCCAAGCTCATATCTATTCCTCTTTCTTCATATTTAAATATGGGCATTTCCGATTCGTACACACAAACATCATCAATATAGATTGCGGGCTTTTCTCCGGATGCCAGGCGGTATAGATGAAGTCTTACGAGCCCCATACCGTTAAAATCATTTGTACTCATTGGCACTGATGATGCCTTCTTTTTGTGATTAACATATATATCAGCCTTTTTGGTATTGAGATTTATACCTGTACATATCGAATAAAACTTGCCGGGAACCAACTTGGAGATAGACTTTCCTCCTGCTGTGCACAAGGCTCTGGCAGAACTGAAATGACAAATTTCAACCTCTTTGCCGGCGCTGTCTTTAAAGCAAAAAAGAAATTCACCATTGCCGTAGCCCGTGTCCTCATACATGATGTCAAATTCTATAAATACCAAATCGCCGGTTACGCTGACTTTGGCATCAATATACATATCACTTTCGGTCAAAGCTTCGTATTTGAGCGATTTGTCTGAAGTGCCGAATACATCCTGAAGCGAAAATTTATTGGTTTTGGGATTTCCACTCACAGAAGTAAGCGAAGACACACTGTCGAGAGCATCAAAGTCCTCACTAAGGATATACATCACCGAAGGTGCTTCGTCATTTGCATAAACATCAAACACCGAAAACAACAATAAAAGCGATAAAATCAGGCTAACAATTCTTTTCATGTCTATTCCTCCATATATAGCTTTCTTATTTACAATATATCATTTCATTTTATTATTTACAATACATAATTAATCATAAATAGATATACTTTTGTTCACAAGATTTTTTTGATTGTTTTACTGCTTTATAATACACTCCAAAGTAAAAATCTCCCAAATATTGAGCTTTATATAAAGCAGAGAAAATATGAACGTTGACAAAAATAAAAAACAGATATATAATGGCTATATAAAGATATAACTTTGTTCATGAAAAGGAGGAGGATAAAGTGAATACAATACCTCAGAGAAATATGTCGTATTATGCAAATGTAACGCTGGAATCCGAAATTAATGTGGAAAAAATAGTAAGCTATATCAGCCATAACATGGCATGGGGTTACCACGATTTTTTTGAAAAGCATGACTTTTGGGAAATGGTATATTTAGAAAACGGTGATGGAATTGCAAGTACCGAATCTGAGGAGATAAGTCTTCATACGGGGGATGTATATTTTCACAAGCCCGGAGAAGCACATTGCTTTCACGCTGCTATGAATAAGGCTTGCCATGTGTACTTTATATCTTTTTACAGCTCGAGCAAAGAGATGAAGCTATTTGAAGGATTGAAATTTTCTTTAAATCATCATCAAAAAAATACTTTAAACAAATTAGAAAGTGAAGGGCAAAAAATTTTTGAAACCATTTACAAAGAAGAAAGAAAGGATTTTTCCTTTAGATGCCTTAAAGATAATCCTCCGTTCGGAGGACTGCATTTGTTTAAAATTCATCTGGAAACGCTCCTGCTTTCTATTGCAAGAATCAAAATAGAAAATTACGAATCAAAAAAAGGGGAATCAAAGGACGCTCTCGAGGCTGAATTAGCAGAAGAAATTACGGAGATTTTGGCTGAAAATGTCTATTCGAATTTCAACATAGAAAGCCTGTGCGGCAAGCTAAACTACAGCCGCACATATCTGTCTACCGTTTATAAAAAGCACAAGGGATTGTCCATTATGAGTTATTATAATTTTCTTAAAATTCAGGAAGCTAAGCAGCTTATAAGAGATACCGAGTTCCCCTTTAACAAAATTGCCGAAATGCTCAAATTTAACAATCAGTATTATTTTTCAAGAGTATTTAAAAAATTTGAGGGTATTTCGCCGTCGGAATACAAAAACAAGATAAACAGTTTTGAATAAAGAGCAGTGCAGCTCTTTATTTTCTACGCTTTTTTATTATAACTGCTACCGAAACAGCGGCAGCAATTAAAATCATAAAAATAAATATTATCCACAAAAAGCCGAAGGCTGTTTTGTCATATTTGAGACAAACGGTATTTTGAGTGCCCTTAAGCCGCATTACGGCATATTTACCCCTGCTTGATGTTTCTATCCTTTCCCACTTACCGTTATTCAGCAGCCAGGCAGTAACCCTATCTTTATTTTCGTTTAACAAACGCACAGTAACCGTATCACCCTCTTTAATATCCGTATCAGCAAGCGAAACGCTATAGACCTTTATATTTTCTTTCTTCTCTACGGGCGGTTTTTCTTTGCTTTCGGTGATATGAAGCTCGGCACTGTCTGTAAATTCACCCTCTGCCAAAGCAAGTGCCAATTTCCCGTCTTCGTTTTTCTCGCTGCTCGAAAGAATTGTTATATAGGGCTTGTAATCGCACACAACGGTGATATTTTCAGTTACGGTTTCGGCGTCGATTTTCTGCCATTTTCCAAAATATCCGTCTTTTTTTGGTGCTTGGGGAAATTTGATTCTTTTTGTTTTGTCTCCGTATTTTATATCCTTGGTTTCAACAATTTTCTCATCTGCAACAAAGGTAACCGTAAAGCTGATAAATTTTGACGGAATATCGCTCATATTTTTCAGCTCGTCAAAGCTTATTTCTTCGCATTTTTCCTTATAGCTTATTGCGTCTAATGCTCCTATGCCGTTATTCACATAAAAATTGTTATGCAAATTATTTTTATCCGCGTCTCCGCATATAGCACCGAGGTTTTCATCTCCTTTTACATTTACAATAGTATAGCATGAGGTAATTATATAGCCCCATCCCGCAATTCCTCCTACATATCTTTTGCCGCTTACACCTTTTTTGGCATAGCTTTTGCGTACAGCGGAGTCACTTTTGCCCACAACACCGCCCACATAGTTTCCGTTTGTGCTTTTTGTATCGCCGTAATTTTCGCACTCATATATAGTGCCGATTTCGGCTTTGCCCGCAATACCTCCCACGCAATCCTTTTTGCCCGTTATTTTGCCCTCATTTACGCAAGATTGCAATATTGCCTTGGTACGATATGTGAAATTGAGAGTGTTTGGCTTTTCTATATCGTCTTCAGGGTCCTTTGAATATTCTATTGCTATATTTCCGGCAATACCGCCCGTGTTTCTGTCTGCTTCGACCAAACCGCTGTTTTGGCTGTCGGCAATTTTGCCTTGGCGGGCAGAAGCTATATCCTCGTCAGAAACATCTACGAATATGTCGCCTATGGAGTCTGCTCCGTTTTTTATCTCCTCAATCTCTCCCATAAGCAAATTTAAAACCAGGTTAAACTGATTGCTGACAGAGGTCAAATCACCTGTTATTTTATTTTTTTCGCTTGAAATTGTGTTTTTCAAACCGTCAATCTCTTTGGAAATGCCTGACAGCGAATCAAAAAAGCCTTCGCTTGAAGCTCTGAAGTCACCGCCAAGCTTTACAAATTCCAAAGGCTCTTCGTTTGCCAAATCTGAAATAATATTTTTTATATCGCCGACTGCGTCTGTAATGTCGCTTGCAGCATAGGACAGCAAATCGAGCGAATCGGAAAGATTTTCTTTTGCTTCGGAAAGCTCCTTTGATATATCATTTGTATAATCATCAAGCTTTTTCGAAAAATCCGCTATAGATCGGCCCAAATCGTCAAGTCCTTTGGAAATATAGCTCATTGCATCTGCCAAAGCTCCTATAGACGACTTCATATTTTTTGCCGCAGACTTAAATTCTGAAAAATCAATTTTGGTATTTGAAATTATTATATCAAAACTGCTGCTTACGTTTGTCAGTGAGGTAATGATTATTTCCGTATTGTCTTTAACGGCTTTTAGGCTCTCGGCAATTTCCTTTGCCTTTATGCCGATGCTTTCAAAATTTTCAGGCTTGGTATTTAAAATATTTTCTATCTCGCCGACCGAGGTTTTAATTGCCTGCTTTGCCGAAATTATATCATTTATTGCCTTCGACAGCTCCGAAGCGGCTTTTCTGACTTTTGATATATTATTAAAACGAACAGCATCCTCCAAGTCACCTATGGCCTTTTTGGCTTTTGAAGCCGCATTGCTTATACCTCGTTCGGATTTTGCAATATAGGAAAGAGCGGAGGCAATACTATCAATTTCATTTTTTAAATCGGGAGCATACAAATCCAAATTATCCAAAGTATTGCCAAATGCGTCAACAGCGTCCGCTAAATTTTTGCCGCCGCCCTCGAGCTTGTCAAAAACCGGCACAAGCTTATCGAGTGTATTTGATAGTATTGCGGCTTGTGCGTTTATTTCAGCTAAATTATCATCTGCAAATTCTATTCCTTGATTAATCAAATTTTGCGCGTTATTTTCTGCGTCTTTAGCGTATTTGGAAATGCCGTCCAAGTGATTTTTTGTTTTGTCACCAAAATTATCGGCATCGGCTATAAACTTATTTACCATCGAATTAAGGGTATTAAGCTCCGATTTTAATTCATGCAATGTACCCTCCGACGCATTAAGCAGAATGTACGGCTCTGCCTGACCCACAATTCCGCCTACATCCTTTCTTCCCTGTATAAAGCCGTAATTTTGACAGCCCAATATATAACCCGCCTGTCTGCCGGCAATGCCGCCGACATTATAGCCTATGTGCTTGTAGCCTACAGCTGAGTTGTTTACACAGCCTTGAACTATGCCGGAGGTGTAGCCTGCAATTCCGCCTGTGTCTGTATGGCCCAAAACGCTTTCCTCTTCGTTTTCTTCTTCGTAATTTTTATAGCTTTCGATAATTGCGGCGGTGTCTGTTTCGATTTTTGATATATCGGTTTTCTTTTCTTCATACACGGTATTTACAAATGAATTATTTACACAATCCTGAATAAAACCGCTGTTTTTTCCGGCAATACCTCCGGTTGAATTTTCACCTACAATAATCCCTGACGAGGCACACGAAATAATTTGACCGTAATCGGTGTTGTTGCCTGCAATACCGCCGATAACATTTTCACCCTTGAGATTGCCGTCAAATGAGCAGCTTTCTATGGTTCCCGAGTTTTCGCCGGCAATACCTCCCAAAAAGCTTTTTGATCCGCTTAAAATAAATTTTGCCTTAACATTCAAGTTGGATATCCTTGCGCCCTGTTCAACATAGCGAAACACACCTTTATACGAGCCTTTTTCTTCGCAGGATATTCCCAAAAGAGTATATCCGTTGCCGTTAAATGTGCCGCCAAAGGTAGGAACGGGAACAAAATCAGCTCCCGAAAAATCAATGTCTGCCGCCAAGCTTACGGTTTTTCCCTGTGACCAGCTATCGAGTGTACAATTATTTGCAAATTTAATAAAATCCTCTTTTGTTTCGATGGATATTGTGTTTTCGTCAGCATTTACTGTCAGCAGACAGGCAGAAAACACACCAAAAACCATCCAAGCGGCAAGAACCCCCGAAACAATCCTATTCTTCATCATTTTTGCCTCCTATTGCAACGTGTTCTTTAATATCCTTTCGTATATCCTTTAAGTTAAATGATGTCTTTTCGATTATAAAATCACATAGCACCAAAAGCTGAGGCAATATTCCCATTACCAGGGCAATTGAAATCAGCGTACCTCTGCCGAGTGTTGAGCCGACGGATGCAATTATCGGGCTCGACGAAAACAGGCTTATGGCAAATCCTGCCGAGGCAAGAATTGTTCCCGAGGTAAATACGGTAGGAAAAGCCAAATTCAGTGATTCTTTTATTGCGTCGAGCTTGTGCATTTTTCTGCGAAGCTCTGCATATCGGTTGGTTATTACAATTGCATAATCTATATTTGCACCCATTTGAATTGAGCTTACAACAAGATAGCTCATAAAGAAAATCGGATTATTTTGCAATGTGGGGAATGAAAAGTTAATCCATATACTGCCCTGAATAACCAAAATCAGAATAATGGGTATTCCTGCCGACTGGAATGTAAAAAACAAAACAATCAGCACAAATACAATTGATAATACGGATATAATAAGATTATCCCTCGAGAAAGACTCAGACAAATCGTAGTTACTTGTTGTGTTTCCTACAAGAACAACATCATCCGCATAGTATTTCTTTGCAGTATTTCTTACAACCTCCAAAAATTTGAATGCTTCATCACCGTCTTCGGGAATATTCAGGTTTAATACCAATCGTGAATATTCATCGCTTTTAAGCTGTTTTTTGCCGTCTGATAATTTATCGCGAAGCTCGTTTAAATCCTCCTGCATTTCATCATCAAGCGAAACATACCCCTCGTCTATCATCTCAAAAACAAAATCAAACATATCGAGCAGTGCAATTTTATAATTATCTATACCTCCGACAATTCTTCCGTAGCTTTCGTCATTTGCCGCATAAGCAGAATACAAAAGCCGTACTATTTCAATATCCATATCGGTAAGCTCCGAAAATTCGCGGGGAGAAAGTCGGTCACCCACTTTGTATCCGTCCATAGCATCAACAGAGGCAAGGCCGGTTACCGAATCTACCTCTTTGTATTCTTCAAGCTCTTTTTTCAAAAGCTGTTCTTTTTCGTAATCACCAGACGGAACCACAACTGCCAATACATTTGTACGTCTAAAGGTATTCTTTATCATTTCACGGGCAATTTGAGACTCGTTTTTATTTATTGTTGTAAGCTCGGCGTCGCTGTATGCATATGGGCAGCTGCCCGAGAGAAAAAAGCAGACAACAATGAGCACCGCAAAAATGCCGGGAGTAATAAATCTTGCCTTGATAACGCATTTGCTCCAACGGTCAATTTTTGGAACAAAGCTTTTATGATGAGTTTTGTCTATCAGTGACGAAAAGGACATTAATAGCCCCGGCATAAGCGTAAACACCACAACTATACTGATTATAATGGCTTTAATAAGCACAATGCTCATATCAAGCCCGATTTTGAACTGCATAAAGCCCATTGTGGCAAGTCCGGAAAGTGTGGTAAGACAGCTGCCGGATATTTCGGGAATTGATTTGCAAAGTGCTGTGATGACCGCATCTCTTGCGTCTTTGGTTTCTCTTTCTTCGGTATATCTGTGACAAAGGATAATTGCATAGTCAATGGCAAGAGCAAGCTGAAGCACAATAGCAATGGAGTTTGAAATAAAGGAAATAGTACCGACCATATAGTTTGTTCCTTTATTCAAAATTGCCGCAGCACCAAAGGTTAAAACAAGAACCGGAATTTCCATATATGTGTGTGAAGAAATAAGCAATACCGCCAAAATAATGACACAGGCAATAATCATTACAGTGTTCATTTCACTTGCCATTCTGCGGGAATCCTCATCACCGATGGAGGCTGAAATGTATGTATCGTAATCCGCAAGCTTGCTTTGGGTTTCCTCAAAGGCATTGACGGTAATTTCATCGGTGCTTGCTCCGTCAAAGGTTACGGAAAACAGTGCATATCCGTCTGAATAATGACTGTCGGTATCGTCAAAGGCAATTTCTTTAATTCCTTTTATTTTTTCCAACTCTTTGCACAGCTTTTGAGCATCGTTGCAGGCAATGTTATCAATCATAATATCCGCCGTTGCATAGGTAGTGAACTCATCGTCCATAAGCGTAAGCCCACGGCGTGTTTCGGTAGCATCGGGAAGATAATCGGTGAGATTATTATTTACCGAAACCCAATTTGACGAAAACAAACTGAATATGATGAGTAAAATATATACAAGATAGAAGCCTTTTCGTCTGTCAACGATAAAAGCGGCAATTTTTTCGAGCAGCGAAGCTTTTTTGTGTTCGGTATTCATAAAATAAAATCCTTTCTGAGGGTTTATTTCACATTATATTATAATATTATACTATAATTTTTGCTTAACTGAAATGGTCAATTTTATTTGATTGCACAAAAATCATACAAATACATATAATTGATAATCGACTTTGTGTAATTGAACATTGATTTTTTGACAAAATTCATGTATAATAAAAATATTCAAAAGCTTGGCTTGACATAAAAAAGCCGGAAAGGAGGAACCGCTGTGCCAAAACACACAGAAAAAGCGATAAAGGCTGCGTTTTTGAAATTACTGAGCGAAAATCCGCTCAACAAAATCAGTGTAAGAACGATTGCAGAGGAATGCGGAATAAACCGTAATTCATTCTACTATCATTTTCGGGATATTCCGTCTTTGATTGAAGAAATTGTGACGGATGCTGCAAATTCGTTAATTCAAAAATATCCGAGTATCAATAACCTCGATGAAGCGGCCGAGGCGGCAATTAACTTTTCACTGAAAAACAAAAAAGCGGTTCTTCACATTTACAATTCCGTTAACCGCTGCATCTACGAGCAGTATCTTATGAAAATATGCGAATATGTTGTTAAAACATATTTTGAAACTGTTTTCAAAGCAGAAAAAGATGCTATCAGCCAATCAGACAAAGAAATTATAATAAATTTTACAAAGTGTGGATTGTTTGGACTATACATTGATTGGATTAACAACGATATGAAAGACGACGCAATAGAAAAAATAAAAAGACTGCTTGTGATATGCCACGGTCTGATTGATGAAATGATTGAGCGATGCATAAATAATATATAAGATGTTTAAAAGCTGAAAACTCAGTAAAATGAGTTGACCAAATTCTTTCAAAAAATTCAACAAGCGGCAAAGCCGCGTCATTCAACGTTTTCAGTGGGAGATGGGAGTGTTGCGCAAACCGTGTAAATAGAATAATCTTCTAAACAATTGTTAATA
>JAEDEG010000216.1 GCA_016293435.1 Clostridia bacterium | reverse complement strand
CGGACTATTGATGGCAAGCTTATGCAGAACAATAAAATCCGTAAATGCGGTTACTTCCCTTGTGTATTTTCCAATGTTGTTTTTATCGGGTGCCACAATTCCGTATGAACTGTTTCCAAGAGGATTACAAAAGGTTGCAAATGTGTTGCCGCTGACCCAGGGAATCAAACTTATGAAAGCAGTTTCTATGGGAGCAGCATTGGAAAATGTATGGAAAATCGTTGTTCTGCTTGCGGGTATTACTGTGATTTGTACAGCACTTTCGGTTAAGACCTTTCGCTGGGAATAGCGTGAGAGCAGGATAGAAATATGAAAAAAATGAGAATGAATCAAAAGCATCCAAGCTGTAACCCTAAAGCAAAAGAGCAGTTATATAAGATTGGTATGTTTGCCAATATGAATCGTGTAACCATAAAGACACTTCGCTATTATGATGAGCAGAAACTGCTGGTTCCGGTATATGTGGATGAGGAGAACGGTTACCGCTATTATGCGGCAGGTCAGATGGCACAGTTACATAGAATTATCGCCTTAAAAAATATGGGATTTTCCATAGACGATATTCGAAAAATTATGGATGGAGCAGAAGAAAAATCATTTTTGCTTGAGAAAAAACAGGAAATCTTAAAAGAGCTTGCGGTTCTTACCGACAAGCTTTCACAGGTTGAAAGTTATCTTGCAAGAGAAAGTATGAATTTGTCAGCCCCGGTTCTTATCAAAGAAATACCTGAGGTCATTGTTTGTACCATGAAGCACAGAATTAAGTCATACGATGCACTGTTTGATATAATGCCGCAAATGGGAGCCCGGATGGAAATGTTAGATTGTAAGTGTGCACAGCCGGCATACTGCTTTACGCACTACTTAGAGCCCGGATACAAGGAAGAGGATATACCGGTAGAAATCTGTGAGGCAGTCACAGAGAAAAAGCAGGATTCAGGTGATATAGTATTTAAAGTGCTTCCAAAAGTACCTACGGCGGCATGTATTTTTCATAAAGGTTCTTATGACACCTTGCATAATTCTTATGCTATGCTGCTCCAATATATTGAAGAAAACGGATATGAGATTTGCGGAAATATCAGAGAGTCTTATATAGACGGCGTATGGAATAAAGAAACAGAAAAGGAATGGCTTACTGAAATTCAGATTCCGGTGAAGTAATTTGGATAATAATAGGAACACTTGTAAAAGCAGTTGATACTGAAGGAGAAATGTAAAATGCGAAAAACTTATATTGATAATATACGCTGGGCTACTGTATTGCTTGTTTTGATTTATCATGTTTGCTATATCTTCAACGGTGTGGGTGTTCCGGGTGGTATTCCAAATGCCAAAAACATTCCCGCTTTTGATGCATTGGCATATGTTGTGTATCCGTGGTTTATGGTGCTTTTGTTTGTGATTTCGGGCATGAGCGCAAGGTATTCGCTCCAAAAAAGAACCGTAAAGCAGTTTTTAAGAGAACGTGCCGTAAAGCTGCTTGTTCCATCAACCTTGGGCTTGTTTGCAATTCACTGGATTACGGGATATTTGAATATAAAAATGGGCGGCGGCCTTGAATATATTCCTCCGGCTTTGGTTTATCCGATTTCTGCTGTAAGCGGAACGGGACCGCTTTGGTTTATACAAATGCTGTTTGTTTTTTCGTGTATTCTTGTACTACTTAAAAAGACAGACAAAAATGACAGAGTGTGGAAAGCTTGCAAAAAGGCTAATCTGCCCATTATTTTATCGCTTTTTGTGGTGATATTCGGGGCTGCGCAGATTTTAAATATGCCTGTTTTGACCACGTACCGTTTTGGAATTTATTTTGCGGCATTTCTCATCGGCTACTATGTTTTCTCGCATGAGGAAGTGCAGAAAAAGATAGAAAGTGCTCGTATTCCCATGTTGTGTCTTGCCGTAATAGGTGCCGTTTGCTATACCGTTTATTATTTTGGAAGCAATTACACATCCCCGGAGTGCCTGCAAAGTATTATAACAAATCTGTATTTATGGATTGTTGTACTTGCTGTCATCGGATGCGCAAAAAAATATTGCGCCGGAGAAACGGCTTTTACACGGTATATGGCAAAATCAAGCTTCGGATTTTATATCTTGCACTATCCGGTATTAACTGTCACTTGTTACTTGTTGCATTACCGCTTTGATTTTCCCGCAATATATAATTATGCGATAGCTCTTGCTGCCGAATTGCTTATAACCTGTGCACTGTACGAAGTACTGAAAAGAATACCGATTGCACGATATTTGATTTTGGGAATAAAAAAGAGAAAAGACTAATTGAGTTAAGTAAATATAGCGAATAGAGGAATAAATTATGATATTTGAAACCAAAAGACTAATTCTCCGCCCCTGGAGGGAATCAGATGCAGGGGAATTATATAAATATGCAAAGAGTCCCGACGTAGGACCGATTGCAGGCTGGCCGATACATACAAGTGCCCAAAACAGCAAAGAGATAATAAAAAAAGTATTGTCTGCCGATGGAACATTTGCAGTTGTACTCAAAGAAACCGGTTTGCCTGTCGGCAGCATAGGAATTATGTACAATGTAAATATTCCTACTGCAGAAGGGGAATGTGAAATCGGATATTGGATTGGAAAACCGTATTGGGGGCAAGGTTTAATCCCGGAAGCGACAAATGAACTGATCAGATATTGCTTTGAAGAATTAAATATTCATTTAATCTGGTGCGGATATTATGACGGTAACGAAAAATCCAAACGGGTACAGGAAAAATGCGGGTTTACTTATCATCATACAAACTATGATGTGCCGTGCGTTCTTATGGGCGATGTAAGAACTGAACATATAACTTGTTTGACAAAAGATGTGTGGCAAAAGATACACAGATATAACTAAATTAAGATGTCCCCCGCCTCTATAGGCGGCGGGTGACATTTAAT
>JAEDEG010000061.1 GCA_016293435.1 Clostridia bacterium | reverse complement strand
GGAGAGGTGGCTGAGCTGGTTGAAGGCGCAGCATTGGAAATGCTGTAAACGGCTATAACCGTTTCGAGGGTTCGAATCCCTTCCTCTCCTTAAGCATCTGACCTTATCTTTTATAGGATAAGGTCTTTATTTTGCGTGATGGGCGTGTCATTTGAGGTATATAGAACGAACAATCCATGGCGAATACGTATAGTAGACAAGGATTTGGCACGATTTGACCGCATACTGCGCAAACAGGTATCAACGGGTAGTGACTAAATTCGATTATACCTAAACAATAAGTCCCGCAAAACAATGACATAAGTGTTCTGCGGGACTTATTAATAATATTAAAATCAATTATTTTGTTATCATTGTACCGATACCGGTATCGGTAAATATTTCCAACAAAATTGAGTGCACCAATCTTCCATCTATAATATGTACTTTCTCAACTCCGTTTTGTATAGCCTTCTTGCACCCTTTTATCTTCGGTATCATACCACCGGTGATGGTTCCGTCTTCTATCATGCCGTCAATTTCACCAAGATGAATTTTATAAATGAGTTCTCCGTCAGTATTTTTAACACCTTCAACATCTGTAAGATACATTAACTTTTCTGCATGAAGAGCTTCTGCAACAGCCTCTGCAACACTGTCTGCATTTATATTATATGAATTTCCTTCATTGTCTACACCAATTGGTGCTATAACAGGAATATATTCATCGTCGTTTAGCATTTCAATAATTTTAGTGTTAACTTCCGTTACTTCACCAACATATCCTATATCTGTTTTTTTGCCGTCGACATTTGTATAAAGCTTTTTGCATTTTAAGAGATTACCGTCTATTCCGCAAAGACCGATTGCCTTTCCGCCTTCGTGGTTAAGCAGAGAAACAATTTCCTTGTTTGTTTTTCCGACAAGAACCATTTGAGCAACACCGACAGCCTCCTTATCTGTTACTCTCAGCCCGTTAATGAATTCACTATGTATATTGTGTATTTTTAAAGCATTTGATATATCAGGACCGCCTCCATGCACCACAATGGGGTTAAGACCAATAAATTTTAAAAGTGTAATATCCTGAATAACAGATTTTTTTATTTCATCGTTTAGCATTGCGTTTCCGCCATATTTTATAACAATACGTTTTTTGTTGAGCTTTCTGATATAGGGGAGAGCTTCAGTCAGAGTATTTGCTTTTTTAATAAGAGTCTCAAGATAAGCTTCATTTCTTTCTACAAATTCCATATTAAGCACCCTTTCTTACAATTACAGATACATTGCCGGCATATCGAGACCGCATTTTTCATCAAATCCCATCATGATATTCATGTTCTGAACGGCCTGACCTGCAGCACCTTTAATGAGATTATCAATGGTTGAGCATACAATAATCCGGCGAAGTCTTTTGTCTGTTTCAAATCCGATATTAACAAAGTTAGAGCCGGCAACCCAATTTGATTCCGGAATTTTCCCGTGAGGCAATATTCTCACAAAAAATTCATTTTTATAAAATTCTGTATAAATTTTTTCGATTTCTTCGTCCGATATATCTTCAGAAAGATTTGCGTAGCATGTAGAATATATGCCTCTCTTAAGAGGTACAAGATGAGGTGTAAAAGAAACCATAACTTCTTCTCCGGCAGCTATAGAAAGCTCTTGCTCAATCTCGGATGTATGTCTGTGTGTTGCAATTTTGTATGCATTCATGTTTTCGGTACATTCACAAAAGCTGTAATCAAGCTTTGTAGTTCTGCCTGCTCCTGTTACGCCGGACTTTGCATCAATTATAATATTATCGTGACAAATCACGCCTGCCTTAAGAAGGGGATAAAGGGCAAGAATTGAACAGGTTGTATAGCAACCCGGGTTTCCAACAAGGTTTGTTTGCTTTATTTTATCTCTGTATAATTCACAAAGACCATATACCGATTTTTCCAAAAGCTCAGGAGCCGGATGAGACTCTTTGTACCATTTTTCATATACACTGACATCATTATATCTGAAATCGCCGCTGAGATCAATTATTTTTAATCCTTTTTTATATAAATCGGGAATAACCTCTTTTGATACACCGTGAGGAAGAGCTGTAAACACAACATCACAGCTTGATGCAATGTCGTCTACGTCCAGTATAGAGCACTCTATATCAATAATTCCTGCAAGATTTGGATATACATCCGATATCTTTTGACCATCAAAGCTTTGCGAAACAAGCTTTACAATTTTAACCTCCGGATGCTTTGAAAGTAATCTTACCGTTTCTATACCTGCATATCCGGTAGCACCAAGAACTCCTACTTTTATCATAAATACTTTCTCCTTTGCTTAATTATCACATGGTATAATTATAACTGATTTTCTAATAAAATCAAGGGAATTTTGCATAATTATTCATATTTTGTGTATTGTTATGCAAATCTTTTGTTTTGCAAAAAATCAATCGGTTAATATGTACAAAAAAACATATATTACATATATAATTTATTTTTACTTTTATTGATAAATGCTATTTACATTTTGCCGATAGTGTGTTATAATATTCGATGCCGATATGAATTGCACATATCATAAGCCCACAGCAAGGGTCATGGAGTCTCCGACCCGATTCTTTGCTTTGAGGCGATACCGCATAGCGGAAAATTTAAAATGGAGGTGTTTCCAGATGTTAAAGGAAACAAAAGACGCAATTATCAAAGAATATGCTACACACGAAGGTGACACCGGTTCACCGGAAGTACAGGTTGCAATCCTTACTTACCGCATCAACCATCTCACCGAGCACCTCAAATCCAACATGAAAGACCATCATTCAAGAAGAGGTCTTCTCAAAATGGTTGGTAAAAGAAGAGGTCTTTTGCAGTATCTTGCAAAAATCGATATCGAAAGATATCGTGCTTTAATTGCAAGACTCAATATCAGAAAGTAGTTTGTTCACAAAGGCGGCAAGGATGGGTTTTAGAATCCATCCTTGCCGGTTTTACTAATTATGAATTTCTACAATAGGGAATTTTGACTTGTTTTAGCAGTTAAATATGAGGTGTAATGTGTTTTACAAATCATATTTAAGTGCTAAAAATTAAGTAGATTTTTCCTGTTGTTCATTAAAAATAGGAGGAAAATTTATGAACCAGAAATTTACAACAACAATTGCCGGCAGAGAATTTACCGTAGAGACAGGTGAGCTTGCACAGCTTGCGTCAGGCTCCGCTCTCGTCAGATACGGTGACACTGTTGTTTTGGCAACTGCAACAGCATCAGACAAGCCCAGAGACGGAATAGACTTTTTCCCGCTTAGCGTTGACTATGAGGAAAAAATGTATGCCGTAGGTAAAATACCTGGCGGATTTTTAAAGAGAGAGGGCAAACCCTCCGAAAAGGCTATTCTTACAAGCCGCGTTATCGACAGACCGATTCGTCCTCTTTTCCCTAAGGATTACCGCAACGATGTTGGTCTTGTTACAACCGTAATGTCTGTTGATATTGACAACTCTCCCGAAATTTGTGCTATGAACGGCGCTTCTATTGCAATCTCAATTTCAGAAATGCCTTTTGCAGGTCCTGTAGGTGCCGTTGCAGTTGGTCTGGTTGATGGTGAGTTTGTTATTAACCCTACTCTTGAACAAAGAGAAAAGAGCGAAATGTACGTTACAGTTGCCGGCACCAAGAAAAAAGTTGTTATGATAGAAGCCGGCGCAAATGAAGTTCCCGAAGATGTTATGTATGATGCTATTGTATATGCACATCAAGAAATCATCAAAATTTGCGAATTTATAGATACAATTGTTGAAGCAGTAGGCAAAGAAAAAGCGCCTTATGAAGCTCACGAAATTGATCATGATCTTTATGATAAGGTATATCAATTTTCATACAATAAGGTATGCGATGCTATCGATACAGACGATAAGAGAATACGCGATGAGAGAATGAGAGCTCTTACAGACGAACTTTTAGAATTTCTTGGCGACGAAGCCGAAGGTAAAGATGCCCAAATAGATGAAATATTCTATAAAATCCAAAAGGAAATTGTAAGAAAGTGGCTTATCGAAGATCACAAGCGTGTTGACGGCAGGCAGATTGACGAAATCAGACCTCTTTCGGCATCGGTTGGTATTCTGCCAAGAGTTCATGGCTCAGGTCTTTTTTCCAGAGGGCAGACTCAGGTTCTCACCGTTGCAACTCTCGGTGCTGTTTCCGAATCTCAAACAATAGACGGTCTTGATGAAGAAGTATCCAAAAGATACATGCATCACTACAATTTCCCTTCGTATTCAGTAGGTGAAACAAAGCCCTCAAGAGGCCCCGGCAGAAGAGAAATCGGACACGGCGCCCTTGCAGAAAGAGCTCTGAAACCTGTCATTCCTTCAACCGAAGAATTTCCTTATGCTATTAGATTGGTTTCTGAAGTTCTCAGCTCCAACGGCTCTACATCGCAGGGCAGTGTATGCGGCAGCACACTTGCTCTTATGGATGCCGGTGTTCCGATCAAAGCACCTGTAGCAGGTATTTCTTGCGGCCTTATTACCAAGCCCGATTCTGATGAATTTCTTACCATGGTCGATATTCAGGGCGTTGAAGATTTTTACGGTGATATGGACTTTAAAGTTGCGGGAACCAAAAAAGGTATTACTGCAATTCAAATGGATATAAAAGTTGATGGCCTTACCTATGATATCATTAAAGAAGCTTTCAGGAAGACCAGAGACGCTCGTTATTATATTCTTGATGAAGTAATGCTCAAAGCTATCGATAAACCTCGTGAGCACCTTTCCCAATACGCTCCTAAAATTATTACAACCAAGGTTCCCGTTGATAAAATAAAAGATGTAATTGGTTCAGGAGGTAAAACAATCCAGAAAATCATTGCTGAAACCGGAGTTAAAATTGATATTGAGGATGACGGCTCTGTATTTATTCTCACCACAGACGAAGAAGCCGGTAACAAAGCTCTGTCGATTGTTGAAGGCATTGTAGCAGAACCCGAAATTGGTATGATATATACCGGTAAAGTAGTCAAAATAATCGAAATCGGTGCATTTGTAGAGTTCCTTCCGGGGAGAGAAGGTCTTGTACACATCAGCAAGCTCGAAAATCATAGAGTTGCCAAGGTTGAAGATGTTGTATCCGAAGGCGATGAAATCAAAGTTAAACTTATGGAAATTGACCGTCAGGGTAGATTTAACCTTTCCAGAAAAGATGCTTTGAATGAAGAAGAACAAAATTAATATGATATATTAAATTTAAACTGCTGTGTTAAGGATTATTGATAAATATAGTTATTTTGCAATTGTATTGGTAATTATATTGGGGTGAAATGTCAATAATATTTATGCAGCAGTTTTTCTGTTTCAAATGCTGCACACTAAGGAGGCATATTATGAATATTAAAAAAGGAAAATACTTTTATATAATTATAACCATCGCAATTATTTTTGTATTGAATTATTTTGTGATTCCATCTTTGTTTGGCGATAAAATTGAAGAAGTAACCTACGATCAGTTTCTTACTGACATAGCCAACAAAAAAATCAAGGAAGTCCAAATCGAAACCGATACAATAATCTATACACTCAAAGACCATTCCATACCAAAAAATGAAAAACCGTTGCTTTTCAATTCGGTAGATACAGCCAATATATATAAAACCGGCATAATATATGATCCCGATTTGGTTTCAAAGCTGTATGAGTCGGGAGCGAAATTTGCCAAAGTTCAAGAAGAAGAGATATCTCCGCTTCTATCTCTCATATTCAGCTATGGTGTTCCGATACTTATAATGTTTATTTTTTGGAAATTTCTCTCTAAACAGATTGCCAAAGGTGGATTCGGCGGTAATGCTATGTCTTTTGGCAAATCCAATGCCAAAGTGTATGTAAAAGCTCAGACGGGAAAAACTTTTTCTGATGTTGCCGGTCAGGATGAAGCAAAAGAAGCGCTGACCGAAATTGTAGATTTTCTCCATAACCCGAAGAAATACGCTGCCATTGGTGCTACTCTTCCCAAGGGTGCCCTCCTCGTAGGACCCCCCGGAACCGGTAAAACGCTTCTTGCTCAGGCGGTTGCCGGTGAGGCAAATGTCCCGTTTTTTTCAATTTCAGGCTCCGAATTTGTTGAAATGTTTGTCGGTATGGGAGCCGCAAAGGTCAGAGATCTTTTTAAGCAAGCAAACGAAAAGGCGCCTTGTATAGTTTTTATTGACGAAATAGACACAATTGGCAAAAAAAGAGATTCCGGTCAAATTTCCGGCGGTAATGATGAAAGAGAACAAACACTTAATCAGCTTCTTACGGAAATGGATGGATTTGATGCAAAAAAAGGCGTTGTAATTCTTGCTGCAACCAATCGACCCGATTCACTTGACAAAGCTTTGCTCCGACCGGGACGTTTTGACAGAAGAATACCTGTAGAACTTCCGGATGTAAGAGGGAGAGAGGCTATATTGCAAGTTCACGCTAAAAAGGTGAATATTTCAGACGGTGTGGACTTCCGCGCTATAGCAAATGCTACAAGCGGTGCTTCCGGTGCAGAGCTAGCAAATATAATAAACGAAGCTGCTCTTCATGCAGTAAGATGCGGCCGCATAGAAGTAGAACAAGCTGATTTGGAAGAAAGTGTAGAGGTAATTTTGGCAGGTTATCAGCGTAAAGGAATGGTTGTTTCTCAAAAAGAAAAAGAAATAATTGCCTATCACGAAGTTGGTCATGCTCTCGTTGCTGCTCTGCAAAAAAACAGTGCACCGGTTCACAAAATTACAATTATTCCACGTACATCCGGCGCCCTGGGGTATACCATGCAGGTTGAAGAAACCGAAAAAGTTCTTATGTCCAAGCAAGAGGCGTTTAACAAAATTGTCACTTTTACAGCAGGACGTGCAGCCGAACAGCTTATGTTTGGCTCTGTTACATCCGGTGCAGCAAACGACATTGAACAAGCAACCAAAATAGCTCGAGCAATGATAACACGTTACGGAATGAGCTCTCAGTTTGGTATGGTTGCTTTTGAAACATTGAACAATCCATATCTGAGCGATGATACGTCTTTAATGTGTTCAAACGAAACAGCAGCTATGATAGACAAAGAGGTGATTGATACTGTAGCAAAAGCATATTCAAAGGCAGAAAGTATTCTCAAAGAAAATATGCAAAAGCTTAACAGTATAGCTCAATATCTTATAAGCAAAGAAACTATTTCGGGTGAAGAATTTATGAGCCTTCTAAATATGTGAATCAGATCAACCCAAAAAGAACTGTGAATTGCTCTTTTCGGGTTGATTTTGTTGAAAATTATTTTCTTTGTGATATAATGTTTATAAAAATTATAATATAAAAGGTTGATTTAACAGATGTTTGAGAATTTTATAAAAGCGTCAAATACTTTCACCACCAAGGATAATTGGGTACCTGCACCTTATATACGCAAGTCCTTTGAAATTGATTTTGTACCCATCAATGCCTGTATTTTTGTATGCACACCCGGGTTTTATGAATTGTTTATAAACGGCCAAAAAATAACTAAGGGTGCTCTTGCACCTTATATATCGAATCCTGATCATATTTGCTGCTATGATAGATATGAAATTTGCTCATATCTTAATAAAGGAAAAAACGCAATAGGACTTATTCTCGGCAACGGTTTCGCAAATCAGATTACCGATCAATGGGATTTTTCAAAAGCTTTGTTCAGAGCTCCGCTTTGCGTTTCTGTCAGCTTAGAGTTAAGTTCAGACAATGAAACTTTTTTTCTCGACTCTGATGAATCGTTCAAAAGTCATCCGTCTCCGGTTATTTTTGATATGTATCGATACGGTACATATTATGATGCACGTCTTGAAATTGAGGGATGGAATACTCCGGAATATGATGACAGCTGTTGGAATAATGTTACATACGCCGATGCACCAAAAGGTGATAAAATATTATGCACCGCCCACCCGATAACTGTACAAAAGGAATATAAGCCGATATCGGTATGCAAGCAGGAGGATTTTTGCTACTTAAAGACAGCATATCATAACGGTAATGATATAGAGTTCACAAGAGTTAAAAGTGGGTATTTATATGATTTTGGTAAAAGCGGGGCCGGAGTTTGCCGGATAAAGATAAAAGGCGAAGCCGGACAAAAAATAATCATTCGTCACGGAGAAAGACTTGCTCCTGACGGTAATTTTAATATTAATTCTATCTATACCTACCAAGAGGATTATTCTGAATATATACATTTGTTTCAGACTGATGTATATATTCTAAAGGGCGGAGAAGAAGAAATATATACTCCGCCGTTTACTTATCATGGATTCAGATATGCTTTTGTTGAGGGTATAACAGAAGAACAGGCCGTTGGCGATTTGCTTACCTTTGTTGTTTTAAATTCTGATATCAGACAAAAAGCCGGCTTTGCGTGTTCTGATCAAATCTTGAATACTTTGTATGATATGGGCATAAATTCCGATTTGTCCAATTATCATTACTTTCCCACAGATTGTCCCCATAGGGAAAAAAATGGCTGGACCGGTGATATATCCGCCTCTGCCGAACAGTTTGCTTTGCTTTTTGATTGCAGTGCATCGTTTGAAATGTGGCTCAAGTCAGTTCAAAAAAGTCAGCGAAACGGCAAATTACCCGGAATTGTCCCTACAAGTGAATGGGGTTACGAATGGGGGAACGGTCCTGCTTGGGACAGCGCTGCAATAAATATACCTTTTTATATGTACAAGTATAACGGAAAAATCGAAATACTCCGTGATAATGCAAACATGATAATAAAATACCTCAGATACATAAGTACAAAACGTGATGAAAAAGGACTTGTTGCATGTGGTCTTGGAGATTGGTGTCAGCCCGGATCCGATAATGTAAACATTTCGTCTCCGCTTGAGCTTACAGATAGTGCCCATGTATTTGATATGGCAAAAAAAGCTTCGTTTATTTTTGAAAAGCTGGGAATGGATATCGAAAAATCGTATGCTGATAAATTTTCTGAAGAAATGTATAACGCAATTAGATACAATTTGATTGACTATGATACCATGACGGCAAAGGGTGCGTGTCAAACTTCCCAGGCATTACTGTTATCCCTCGGCTTGTTCAAAGAGTGTGAAATTGGGCAGGCATATGCCCGTCTGATTGATTTTATAAAAGAAAAGGATTTTCATATCGATTGCGGTGTGATCGGATTGCGTCATATTTTTGAAGTCCTTGTGCGTAACGGCGATGCTGATTTGGCAATTGAAATAATGTGTCGTGATGATGCTCCATCGTATGGTTCGATGATAAAAAGAGGTGCCACAGCTCTGTGCGAAGCTCTTGAAGAAAACGGAGTACAGGAGTCGGAAAATCATCATTTTTTCGGTGATATTATGCGAGTGTTTATATGTGACATTGTTGGCATAAAAATTAATCCCGATATGGATGATATTAATAAAGCTGTTATATCTCCGGTATTTCCTTCAAAACTTCGCTATGCGGAGGCGTACTATGATACTGATACAGGCAGAATATATGTGTCATGGAAACGTTGTGCCGATAAAATCAAATTACGTATTGAAATACCTTATGGTATAGATGCTCAACTTTGTATCAACGACAAAAAAATTGCCTTAAGTCTCGGAATAAATGAGTATATATTATAACATTATAGCAAAAGCCCGGATGTCATTCAGAGAGCTGTGCCGATTGACATCCGGGTCTTAATTTATGATAATGTTTAATTTGCAGAATTTCTATTTTTCATTAGTAATATTCCACCATTTTCGGCAACAGTCGGTATGAATTTTATTTTACTTTCGTTTGTAAATTCAAGCTGTACCAACATACCTGTTGACCACATCTCACTTTCGTTAGGATTCATTCCGATAAAATGGAAATTACCCCGGCCGTACATAATATTAGTGATTGATATAGTGAAAAAAGGACTGCTATTCATAATTATAGAATAGTAATCCTTTTTTTTGGTGGGCTGAAGTGGACTCGAACCACCGACCTCACGCTTATCAGGCGTGTGCTCTAACCTGCTGAGCTATCAGCCCGCATTCGCAATTGGCTTTCAACCGTGATTGGTTGAAAAGTAGACAGTGAAAAAGACTTTTAGCAATATTGTTGTTTTTAAACGCAATAACGTTATTGAACTCTTGCGATAAACCCGATATAATGAATCTACAAATCAAAATATAAGGAGGACATGAAAATGTATAAATTTCCTATTGGAGTAATTCTCGAAAGCTTCAGAACAGACAGGAGCAGCGCAATTAAGAAAGCGGCACAGATCGGAGCAAACGGCATACAGATGTATGCCACCGAGGGTGAAAACTCGGCAGAAAATTTGAGCGTTAATGCAAGAAAAGAACTTCTTAACGAAGTTAAGTCAAACGGGCTTGTATTTTCCGCACTTTGCGGCGACTTCGGAAAAGGATTTACTGATCCTACATTAAACCACGACCTCATTGAACGTTCAAAACGCATAATTGACCTTGCACTCGATTTGGAAACAAATATTGTTACAACTCACATAGGCACTGTGCCGGAGGATAGCACGGCTGATACATATAAGATTATGCAGGAGGCTTGCTTTGCACTTGCTGACTATGCCGATAGCGTAAATGCGCACTTTGCTATAGAAACAGGTCCGGAGAAGGCGACCACTCTCCGTAAATTTTTAGATACTCTCGGCTCAACGGGTGTTGCCGTAAACTTAGATCCGGCAAACCTCGTTATGGATTGGGGTGAAGATCCCGTTGCCGCTGTACATACGCTCGGTAAATATATTGTACACACTCATGCAAAGGACGGAATTAAACTCCTCGGCGAAAATCCTTCATACATCGAGCTTCCACTCGGTCAAGGAAAAGTTAATTTTCCGGCATACTTAAAGGCGCTCGAAGAAGAAGGATTTAAGGGGTTTTTAACCATAGAAAGAGAAGCGGGCGAAACTCCGGAGGAAGACATTCGCCTTGCATATGATTTTCTCAAAAAGACAATAGACGAAAACTAAGGAGGCAGACATTATGGATAAAATAAAAGTTGCAATAATCGGGGCAGGCAATATTTCACATTCGCACATTGCTGCATATCAAAAAATGGATAATGTTGACATATATGCTGTCTGCGACATATGCGAGGAAAGACTTAATAAGACAGCCGATAAATACGGCATTAAAAGGCGTTACACCGATCTTGACAGAATGCTTGCAGAGCTTCCTGAGCTTGATGCCGCAAGCGTTTGTGTGTGGAACTGCAACCACGCCGAATGCACCATTAAGGCATTGAATGTAGGACTTAACGTAATCTGTGAAAAGCCTATGGCATACAATGCCGAGCTTGCACAGCAGATGAAGGATGCTGCAGACAGAAACGGAAAACTTTTAATGATAGGTTTTTGTATGCGATTTTCCGGAGAGACAAGAATTGTCCGTGACTTCATAGAAAACGGATATTTGGGAGACGTGTACTTTACAAAGGCACAGTTCATACGCAGACACGGTAATCCCGGTGGCTGGTTTTGCGACAAAAAACGCAGCGGCGGTGGCCCGATTATAGACCTGGGTGTTCATGTTCTCGACTTTGCGAGATATTTAATGGGTAATCCCAAGCCGCTCAGCGTATATGCGGTGTCATTTGATAAGCTTGGCAATCGTAATAATATCAAAAATAATGTTAGCTGGATTGCCTCAGACCATGTTGACGGCGAAAAGTGTGATGTTGAAGACTTTGCCGCAGCATTTATCCGCTACGACAACGGAGCGGTTACCAGCCTTGAAACCTCGTATGATTTCAATTGTGAGGAAACCTATAAAAATCAGCTGTTCGGCACAAAGGCGGGGATAGATGTTAGTGAAAACGGCGGCATCAGGCTCTACGGAACCTGCAACGACTACCTTGCCGACATCAACGTAGATACGGCAAACTACAAGTTTTCCCAGTCCGAATTTGACGGTGAGATTTCTCACTTTATAGACTGTATTGCAAACGGCACAAAATGTATTGCTCCGGCTGAGGACGGTATTATGATAATGAAAATTCTCGATGCCATTTATGAGTCCGCAAGAGTGGGACACGAGGTTGCAATAGACTGATAATAATAAAAAACGCAAGGGTATATACCGAAAAGTTTAAGTTTGAGAAAAAATATCTTTGTTTCGACGGCGGCATTTTTTGTGATGCCGCCGTCGGTGAAGTGAAAGATGCTGAGGGAATGTATGTTATTCCCGGTCTGATAGATTTGCACTTTCACGGCTGTGACGGTGCGGAAGTGGTTGATGGCACTTATGATGCTATACGCAAAATAGCAAAATACGATACGCATATTTTTAACGGTATGGGAGCGTTTCATCACCGAGATACACATCTTGTCGGTGCGGCGATGGACTGCGGAGCGTTTGTGGAGCTTATCGGTGACGGTATGCACGTCTGCGGCTCTATGATACGGGCGGCATACCGAATTTTTGAAGCGGAAAGAATTGTGCGTATAATCGATTCGCTTTTTTGTGCAGGACTTCTCGACGAACATTATGTAAGGGAATACTGAGAAGTTGACGTTACAAACGGTATTGCAAGGCTTGCCGACGGCACAATAAACGGAGCATCAGCCAACCTGTATATGAATATGGTTCACCTTATGAGTATCGGCATACCCAAAGAAGACGCTGTGCATATGGCAACGTACAATCCGGCATACATTCTTGGCGTTATTGATAAAATGGGTACGCTGGATTGCGGCAAAATGGCAAACTTCGTTATTGCCGATGAGAATTTTGAAATACTTGAAGTTTACGTAAGAGGAAAAAGGGAGTACGCAAAATGCAGGTAATATGGTGCAAAAATTATGATGATATGATAAAAAAATGCAAAAGCACGGATTCAATTCGGAAATGGAAATATGGCAGAACCGGGACATATGGTAATCCGGACATTTGGCGGAAGATCGTGTCTATGCGGTCAGAGCGGCTGCTTTGAGCAGTATGTCTCTGTGACGGCACTTGTGCGTATGGCAAAGGAAAGCATAGATAAAAACGACAGCAGCTTTCTGGCTCAGATGTACCGTGAAAACGGAGACAAATTAAACGGTGAAATAATTTTTGCTGCTTTAGATGCAGGGGGCAGGTCGGCAAAAGCGGTAATGGAAGAATATACAAGCATACTTGCTATGGGAATAAACAGCTTTATTAATATTTTAGACCCCGATGCCGTTGTTCTCTCCGGAGGAATTACGGAGCGCGGAAGCGGATTTATCAATATAGTTCAAAGCAAATTCACTTTAAAACATCGATTGTAATATCGGAGCTTAAAGGCGATGCCGGTGTTGTCGGTGCGGCATATCTCACCGATTTAGCATAAGAGTTGGGCGAACAGCCAACATATCTTTTAAAAATTTTTGCAAAGTACGACGCATTTTCAAAACCGCATATATCGCTGATTTCCTGAACGGATTTAACCCCATAGGACATCATCTTTTTTGCGTATTCACATCGTATGCGATGGATAAACTCAAACGGCGTTTCTCCTGTAAGATGTTTAAACTCTCTGCCGAAGTAGCATTTGCTGAGCCCCGCCTGAGAGGCTATGTCATCTAATGTGAGCTGTTTGTTAAAATTCGAGTACATATAGCCTATGGCAAGGCGCAGATTTTCATCTTTTCCGGTGACGATGTATGTTTTTTTGTTTTCGGTGTAGTTTCGGGCAAGGTAGAGCACAAGCGACATTACGGCATGGCGTACTCCGGCGCTGCGGTGTGGGAGAGAACAGCTGAATTCGTCAATTATATTTTGGTAAAGCTTTAGTGCCTCATAGTCGTGAACAATTAGTTTAAAACGTACCAAGCAGGTATCTATGCCGTTTAAAATGCAAAAATCACGGTCGGGAATGAGAAAGTAATATTTTATTTCCGTTTCGGTGTTTACTACGTGCGGAAGGCAGGAATTGATGATAAAAATATCACCCTCCGATATGCTGTACGGCGTTTTGCCACACGTCACCACTCCGCAGCCCTTTGAAACATACAGAATTTCAATGTTTGGATGCCAGTTTGCGTTGAGATTAGAGCTGTTTACAAGCGTGGTTTCTTCAAAATAAAACGGTAGGTCAAGACCTGTGAAGGAGTGTACTTCAAAAAAATCTCTGTTCATGAAAAACACCTCGCAAAATAACTATACCATTATTTTAATTATATGATATACAAGAAAAAATGTCAAGAAAAAAGCAATATTGTTTTACAAAATTGTTTTACAAAAGAAAAGCGGTTTTGAGCGAAGAAAAAGAACCGCAATTTTGTATCAAAATTACGGTTCAGATTTGGTCGGGATAACAGGATTTGAACCTGCGGCCTCTTCGTCCCGAACGAAGCGCGCTACCAAACTGCGCTATATCCCGATAATACCATTCATTTTGTTTGATGAATGGATAATCATTAAATTTTATTGAGTATACTGTGTGTCCAAGGAGGACTACCAAACTGAGCCACATCCCGATATTTTCATTTTCGAAATAATTGAGTGTACAGCGTATCCAAGTATGTGTACTAAACTGCGGTGCATCACGATATGAATTTTCAACCTCTGCACTTAACTATTTATGATATCCTTAAATCGAAACTGTTAATCATTATATCACTAATTTATTATTTTGTCAACATCTATTTGATTTTTTTTGATTATGATTTGATTTTTTTTGATTATGATTTTTTTTGATTTTCCCCATCTTTTACAAAGAAATTTTACAGCAAATAAACCAAATCAAAAGTGGGTTGGTGATATTACATACATCCCAACCGACGAGGGATGGCTGTATACCGCAATCGTTAAGGATTTATGCCTTAAGAAAATCGTCGGCTATGCCTTTTCGAGCCGCATTGATACCAACCTCACGGTTTCCGCTTTGGAAATGGCTGTAAACCGTCAAAAGCCGCAAACCAACTTAATTTTTCATAGTGACCGAGGTGTACAGTACGCTTCTTTAGGATACCGTGAAGCTTTAGCAAAACATAGCATTACTCAAAGCATGTCAAGAAAGGGTGATCCATATGATAACGCCGTAGCAGAAAACTTTTTCAGTTGTCTCAAATGTGAACTTGTACATCATAAGCACTATAGAACAAGGGATGAAGCGCAATCCGATATATTTGCGTATATTGAAACATATTACAACTCCGTAAGACCTCAAGCGGTGCTTAATTGGCTCTCTCCGCTTGCATATGAGCACTTACTCAGCGTTTATGCCGCG
>JAEDEG010000215.1 GCA_016293435.1 Clostridia bacterium | reverse complement strand
ATCCGTGACCCCGAAAGTAAGAAAAGGTACGGCAGAGCGTGGAAACGAATCCGAGACAGACACGTGGCACAACATCCACTATGTGAGGTTTGCCTTAAGAAAGGAAAGCTGACACCAACAGAGGAAGTGCATCACATTATCCCTCTCTCCCGTGGTGGTACACACGCATCGGACAACCTCATGTCCCTGTGTAAGTCTTGTCACTCAGAGATAACAGCTCGTGATGGTGACAGATGGAACTCACACAAGCATCCGGAGGGGCGGTCTGAATCTCTGTGAACCTATCGCAGAAGAACGGGCCCCTCCCTTTACGCATAAAAAGAGCGAAATCAAAAGGGTAATTAAACTAACAAGAATTTTAAATACGAAAGGTGGTGTCTAAACAGTGCCAACAAAGTCAAATAACATCGGAGGTCGAGGCGGTAAAAGACCCGGTGCCGGACGAAAAAAGAAAGCTTTAACAGAGAAAGTTGAAAGCGGTAATCCCGGTGGCAGAACTTTAAATGTGTTAGATATTCCTGATGTATCAGGTGTGGATATGCCAAAGCCGCATGATTTTCTTTCTGCAGCTCAGAGAGACGGCGGAAATTTTCAAGCCAAAGAAATCTACACCGAAACTTGGGAATGGTTAAAAGCTGTCGGATGTCATAATGTGGTCTCTCCTCAACTCTTGGAGAGGTATGCAATGTGTGCTGCACGATGGATTCAGTGCGAAGAAATGACAAATCAGCTCGGGTTCCTATCTAAACACCCTACAACAGGAAAACCAATTCCCTCACCGTTTATTAATATCGGCATTAACTACATGAATCAAGCTGTGCGGTTATGGAATGAAATATACCAAATTGTAAAAGAAAACTGCAGTGTGGAATATACCGGAGCTAATCCACAAGATGATTTAATGGAGCGACTCTTGTCTGCTCGGAAAGGAATACAAAGATGATTGAAAAAGTAAACCCAAGCCATCCTGATAAAATGGCTGACAGAATTGCGGGTGCAATTGTTGACCTTGCATACAAAAATAACAGCAATCCAAAAATCGCAGTAGAAGTGTTAATTGGACATGGTAAGTGCCATGCGATTATAGAAACTACTGCTATACTGAATGTAAGTAACATTAAAAGTACAATAAATCGCATAGCGGGTGATGTTGATTGTGATATTGTTATTGTTCCGCAAGATGTACATTTAGAGCATAATCAGAAGGACGGAGTTCGCTGCGGAGATAATGGAATATTCAAAGGTGTCCCTTTGACAGAAGAACAAAAAGTAATGTCAAAAATAGCCCGTGATATTTATGAAGCCTACCCGTATGACGGTAAATATATTCTTGATGAAACAAGGCTTATCATTTGCCAAAGCAATGCAGATACAAAAAAACTCCGAGAGAAATATCCTAATGCCGAAATAAATCCTATCGGTGACTGGACAGGCGGAACAAATGTGGATACCGGTGCAACAAACCGAAAACTCGGTTCTGATATGGCAGACTCTGTAACCGGCGGCGGACTTCATGGCAAGGATTTATCAAAAGCTGATGTAAGCGTTAATATTTATGCGTTTCTTAAAGCTCAAAGAACTAAAAAGCCTGTTACTCTTGTGTGTGCCATCGGTGATGATTGTATTGATGGGGTACCATATTCTGAAGTTGTAGCACAGGCTAAAAACTATATTGACTCTATTGGCGGATTTGAGAAATTTGCCGAATGGGGTCTTTTTTAATGGAGGTGCCGTATGAGTAAAACAACAACAGACATGAGCCTGGTAGAAATTGAAAAACTTATCCCTTATGTAAACAATGCTCGTACACATTCCAAAGAACAAATAACAAAACTTCGCTCTTCTCTGCGAGAGTTCGGCTTTATAAACCCCGTCATTATTGACAGAGATTATAACATTATTGCCGGGCATGGAAGAGTTATGGCAGCAAAAGAGGAAAATATCACGGAAGTTCCATGTGTGTTTGTTGACCATCTTACCGAGGCTCAAAAGAAAGCATATATTATTGCCGACAACCGTTTTGCATTAGATGCCGGATGGGATGAAGAAATGTTAAAGCTTGAAATTGAGGCTTTGCAGGATATGGCATTTGACCTTTCCCTTACCGGTTTTGATGATGCCGAACTCTCAAAATTATTTGAAACAGATGATGTTAAAGATGATGAGTTTGATGTAGAAGCCGAGCTACAAAAGCCAACGAAAACGCAGAGCGGTGATGTATGGTTGCTCGGAAAACACAAACTTGTATGCGGTGACAGCACAAAGGCAGAAACTTTTGCACTTTTGATGAATGACGAAAAGGCAAATCTTGTTATAACCGACCCACCATACAATGTGAACTATGAAGGTTCAGCCGGGAAAATCAAAAATGACAATATGGATAATGATAAATTTTATCACTTTCTCCTTGATTCCTTTACGAACACAGAAAAGGCTATGGCAGATGATGCAAGTATCTATGTATTTCATGCAGACACAGAAGGCTTGAATTTCAGAAAGGCATTCAAAGATGCCGGGTTCTATCTCTCCGGCACTTGCATTTGGGAAAAGCAATCTCTTGTCCTCGGACGCTCGCCCTATCAGTGGCAGCATGAGCCCGTACTGTTTGGTTGGAAAAGGAAAGGCAAACATCAATGGTACACGGGAAGAAAAGAATCGACCATATGGAAGTTTGACAAACCAAAGAAAAATGGTGAGCATCCTACAATGAAACCTATCCCTCTGCTTGCTTATCCGATTATGAATTCAAGCATGACAAACTGTATTGTTCTTGACCCATTTGGAGGCAGCGGCTCCACACTTATTGCCTGTGAGCAGACAGGTAGATTTTGTCGAACCATAGAACTTGATGAAAAATTCTGTGATGTAATTGTTAGCCGTTACATTGAGCAAGTCGGTGGTTCTGAAAATGTGCAGTTAATCCGTAATGGTGTGACAATTCCTTATTCAGAACT
>JAEDEG010000060.1 GCA_016293435.1 Clostridia bacterium | reverse complement strand
AGTTCAATCTCCCACTGAAAACGTTGAATGACGCGGCTTTGCCGCTTATTGAAACGATGCTCATATATACCATCCGTCAGATGATGCTACGATTGTATATTATATCAAATATTTTTTAAAAGGTCAATAGTATTGCAAAAACACCTGCTTTATGATTTTGGAAAAATACATAAAATACATAAAGGACAAAATTTCTTAAAATCTATTGACATATTTGCGGGTTTTGAGTATAATAATATTAACAACAGGCAACAGGTGTGTCTGTTAAAGCGTAGATGTGTGCTGGCGTGCCGATATGCGTTGGCATACGGATCTTTCGGGAGGGGTTTGTGTAGTGTAACCTCAAATCGGCGTAGGCATAATGCCGAAAGAAAATGCACTAAAAGCCGTTCTGCATTCTTGGTGGAACGGCTTTTACTTATGTGAAAGGATATTTACAATGGCAGACAAATTACAAAGGGATACAATCAAAAGACCAAAAGAAAGAGAGTCAATAAACAAACAGAAACATAAAATGTCATCTGTAATTTAAACACAGATAGCCTTTTTGACAGTAAATGGGAGAAAAACAAAGGTGACTAAGGGGAAGTAAGAAGAAACGAACAAAAATACCAAAACACACGTGAATCCTTTCACGTGTGTTTTTAAAATTGTGCATTAGATAAATTGTTGCAAACCGAAATGACTTCCTCGTGCTCCGATGCCTTTTTTGCAAACTCAAACATATCAAAATCCTCGGGAAAGCTTGAGGTTATGTCGATGCGTATTTTGCTGTCGGGCAATTTGAAAATTGATGCATCGTCGCAGGTGAGCAAATAAGAACTCATAATATCTTTTACCATGTCAATTGCACCGGGAGAATCATGTACAACAAAAATAATTGTTTCGTTGTTTACATGATGCAAAAACTTGAAATTTTTGTGAAAAAAGACCTGCAATAAAATGATGATGAGTGCGGTAACAATGCCTATTACATACATTCCAGCCCCCACAGCCATGCCTATGCCCGAGGTTGCCCAGATGCCTGCCGCTGTGGTAAGACCCTTTACGGTATTTTTGTGAACAAAAATTGTGCCCGCTCCCAAAAAACCTATGCCCGATACCACCTGAGCTGCAATACGCGCCCCGTCAAACTTGCCGGTGTCGGAAAAACCGTATTTGGAAATTTCCATCATCAGGCAGGAGGCAATGGCAACTATAATGTGAGTGCGTATGCCTGCTTCTTTTTTGCGGTTTTTGCGTTCGAAGCCAATCATGTAGCCGCATATTGCCGATACAATAAGACGGACAATCAGCTCAATTTGCTGAAGATGAAACAGATTTGACAAATAATTCACAGATATTACCTCCTTTCTTTGAATCTTATAACTAAATTAAGATGTCCCCCCGCCTATATAGGCGGCGGGTGACATTTAATTTTTTCAGTGGGAGATCAATCTCCCACTGAAAACGTTGAATGACGCGGCTTTGCCGCTTATTGAATATACATAAAGAGAGTATCAACTTATGACATATCATTTTTTGATGCATTATCGAATAGATAGTCGAGGCTTTTTTCGTCGTGCTGCCATTATATAACCTTTCTTTTGTATAATCTGATATTATAGCACACCTTTGGTGTTTTGTAAATGGATTATACGAAATTATTTTGATTATTATTCTGATCTCACACAAGCACTATATTATATTTTTCGAGCCAATATGCCATCTGAACCAGCCATGCAATAAGCTGAGGCTTTGCCATAAGCTGACCGAACCAGGTTTGGCTCTCGTGCTCGAGCATTGCCCTAACCTTGCCTTGGTCAATAATTTCGCAAAAGAGCGAATTTTTTCTTGCAAGCTCAGTGTTTAGCATCTCGGTAACATTTTTTTCGTATTCGGGATTGTGGCTCTTGGGGTAGGGGCTTTTTTTGCGGTGTATAATATACGAAGGCAAAAAATCCTCCATAGCATTTCGCAAAAGTGCCTTTTCCACATTGCCCTCAAACTTTATCTCCCACGGAACATTATAGACATATTCCGCTATCCGGTGGTCTGCAAAGGGCACTCTTACCTCCACGCCGCTTGCCATGCTCATTCTGTCTTTTCGCTCAAGGAGCGACGTCATAAAATATCTTACCGAAAGGTTTGTTGCAATCCGTGCATTTTTCATAGTGAGTGAGTCGGAATCGAGCACGCTGTATTCGGATTTTTCGGCACGGTATTTTTCGCATATATATGAATAACCTTCATTGGGTGCGGCAAGCTCTTCTTTAAAGAGATTGATGCGAGCATAAGGGTTGTGAATCCACGGAAAAAAATCCCTCTCGGTCATTTCGGGGCGATAAAACCACGGATAACCGCCAAAAATTTCGTCGCTGCACTCGCCCGAAAGTGCCACCGTGTGACTGTTTTTGACGCGGCGGCAATAGTAGAGCAAAGACGAATCTATATCGGCCTGACCGGGAAAATCCCTCGCATCTACCGCATCGCACAAAAGCTTAGACAACATATAAGACGACATTGTGAGCACTGTGTGGTTGGTGTCCAAATACTGCGCTGCTCCCTCGGCATAGGCATCATCACCCTGAGGCTGAAAAAGCGAGCTTTTAAAATTCTCCTTGTTGCCCTCATATTCAAAGGAGTAGGTGTCGGTTTTTTCGCCTTTTTCTCTTTTTTCTTTTGATGCAATGGCGGCTATAGCCGAAGAATCAAGCCCTCCCGACAAAAATTCGCAAAGCGGCACATCACTCACAAGCTGACGCGACACCGCATCCTTCAAAAGCTCCTTGGTTTTGTAGATGGCTTCTTCTCTCGAATCCTCAAACGGCTTTGCTTCGAGTGACCAATATTTTTCTTTTTTGAAGCCCCTATAATCAAATACCGCTCTCTCTCCCGGAGCGAGCTCATAAATATCTCTAAATACCGTTGTGGAATTAAATGTCACCGGCGACAAAAAAAGAAGCTGCCACAAGCCGCTTTTGTCAACCTTGGGCTTTATGGCGGGATGTGCCAAAATAGCTTTGATTTCGGAAGCGATAAGCAGTGAGCTCCCTGCATATGCATAAAAAAACGGCTTTACTCCAAAACGGTCTCTTGCCATAAAAAGTCTATTTCGTGATTCGTCATATATCGCAAATGCAAAAATGCCGTTAAGACGGTTTACACAGTCCTCACCCCATATTATGTAAGACCACAAAACCGCCTCGGTATCGCATTTGGTGACAAATTCGGCTCCCAGCTCTGCCATCTCAGCTCTGAGCTGTGGTGCATTGTAGATTTCGCCGTTATATATAATAGTATATTTTTTGCCGTCCCTTTCGGCACTCATCGGCTGCTTGCCGCCGCGAATATCCACAACCGAGAGCCTGTTGTGGTGCATAATCACATTACGCCCCAAAAACAGCCCGCTCTCATCGGGACCGCGGTGCTTCATGGTTTTGCCCATAAAGGTGAGCACACCGGGGTTTAGGTTTTCGTTACTCTTAAAGTCTGCTATAGCACATATGGAACACATATACGTTTCTCCTTATAATCTGATGTTAATAATATATATGCAGCAAAGAGGGATTTTGTGCCAAAACCTTTGAGATGCTGCTCAAAATGCAAAAAAATCCCAAAAATACCGCACAGCCAAAAGCCGCGCGGTATTTTTGGAGGCATTGGCTGCCTCGTCAAAATTTATTGATTAATAAATTTCAATCAGATATAATCCCCGGACAAATCGGTTATTTCATAGATTCTTCGTAGGATTTGATCATCTTTTTAACCATTTGACCGCCAACAGAACCTGCCTGTCTTGAGGTTAAATCGCCGTTATAGCCCTGCTTGAGGTTAACACCTACTTCAGATGCAGCCTCCATCTTAAATCTTTCCATAGCTTCTTTAGCTTCGGGAACAACGTTCTTTTTAGACATAACTAAAACTCTCCTTGAAAAATAATTGCAAATCACTTTGCACTATCTATTTTGTTCACAAGGAGAGTTTATATGCAAGGAATTTTTTAACAAAATTTCAGCTCTAATGTGTTTTGAAATTGCTTGAGCTTCAGCTTATTTCGGCATCATCTTCGTGAACCGATGCATGAACAACCTCCATTTTTGAAATAGAAATTTCATAAGCTGTTTTGGTCACGGTTTCATCCTCGGAAATACGCTTCTGATATTCTCGCGACTGTATGCGTCCCCAGATTTTGATGTTGTCGCCGACATTAAGATTGGAGGAATATCGGGCATTTCTTCCCCATGCAATGCAGGGGATATAGTCCGACTTGTTGTAGGCGCGGTTAACAGCTACAAGAAGGTCGGTTATTTCTCTGCCAAAGGGCGTGGTGCGATACACGGGTGCTTTGCATAAAAAGCCGTTTAAGTAAATACAATTGGGATTAAAGGCTTCTTCTTCGGATAAATCGTCTGTTTGTCTGATGTCTCTTGCAAAAACGGTAAGAATGAGGCGGTTTCCGGTTTCACAGTAGTTGTTGTACGACCTGAACTGACCGTTTACACATACATAGGAGCCCGCATGAAGCTCCATATTCTGAATAAGTCTCTCGGAAACAGTGACATTGATATAGTCGCAAATGTCAGAAAGCCTTGTAACTCTCAGCACAAAGGAATAAAATGATTCGCCGTATATCTCATGGCTGTAGCAAAGCTCATCATCTATAATTCCGGCTAAAGTCACCTCATTGTTTACGTTTACATTATCCATTGTCATTTGAACCATCCTTTCATAAGTTGACCGAGACAATCTGCTTTATCGTTGGTTGCTTCGGTTATATATAAATCATATTCAAAAAAATGGATTTTAGACTAAAATTTGTTCGACATTTTTTACCCTGACCTTATTGCGGATTTTTGCACCGCTTTATCATTTTTTCTTTTCTGCAATTCATTATTTCCTTTTTTATGCAATTATATGCAATTTGACAAATTACCCAAAAAGACTCGTTAATTTTTTATCAATTTATATGTGTGTTTTTTTGCATCATCCCTTGACTATTATTCCAAATTGAGATATAATAGTGTGTAATATTAAATTTATAACCTTGAAAGGATGATAATTATGAACAGAGTTTATAACTTCTCGGCAGGCCCGTCTGCACTCCCTCTTCCTGTTCTTGAAAAAGCGCAGGCCGAGCTTGTATGCTACGGTAATTCAGGAATGTCGGTAATGGAGATGAGTCACCGCTCGTCAGATTATCAAAAAATTATAGATGATTGTGAAGCTCTTTTGAGAGAATTGCTCAGTATTCCCGACAACTATAAGGTGTTGTTCCTCCAGGGCGGTGCCTCCAGCCAGTTTGCCATGGTTCCTCTAAATCTTTACGGTGAAAACAAAAAGGCAGACTACATCCTCACCGGTCTTTGGTCAAAAAAGGCTCAGAAAGAAGCTGCCAGATACGGTGATGCCAAAATAATTGCTTCTTCCGAAGACAAGGTATTTAACTACATTCCCGAAATTGACAAATCAATGTTCAGACCCGATGCCGACTATGTTCACATTACATACAATAACACTATCTACGGTACAAAGTATGCACAGGTTCCCGACACAGGCGATGTTCCTTTGGTGGCAGATATGTCATCGTGCATTCTTTCCGAGCCCGTTGACGTGTCAAAATTCGGCATTATCTATGCCGGAGCTCAAAAGAACATGGCTCCTGCAGGTCTCACCGTTGCCATTGTAAGAGAAGATCTTATCGGCAAGGCACTCGATATCTGCCCCACAATGTTCAATTATCAAACACATTCCGAAAACGGTTCTATGTTCAACACACCTCCCACATATGTTATCTACATCTGTAAGCTCGTGTGCGAATGGCTCAAAGAAAACGGCGGAATCGACGCTATGTACAAAACAAATCTCAAAAAGGCCGAAATTTTATACTCATATCTCGATTCGAGCAAAATGTTCTCTGCCACGGTTAAAGAGCCAAAAGACCGTTCACTCATGAATGTTCCCTTTGTAACCGATTCCGACGATCTAAACGCCAAGTTTATAAAAGAAGCTAAAGAAGCGGGCTTTGTAAACCTAAAGGGTCACAGAACAGTGGGCGGCATGAGAGCAAGCATCTACAATGCAATGCCGATAGAAGGCGTTCAGGCTCTTGTAGATTTCATGAAAAAATTTGAAGAAGAAAACAAATAATGTTTGGAGGCAATCTCTATGTATGAAGTATTAACCCTCAACAAGATTGCAAAATGCGGTCTTGACAATCTCGACAGCAATTTATTCACGGTTACTGATGAGGTGAAAAATCCCGATGCCATAATCCTGCGAAGCTTCAAGATGCACGATATGGAGCTCCCCGAAAATCTTAAATGCGTTGCCAGAGCGGGCGCAGGCACCAACAATATCCCGATTGACAAATGCTCGGAGCAGGGCATTGTAGTGTTCAATACTCCCGGTGCCAACGCAAATGCGGTGGCAGAAATCACCGTTGCGGGTCTGCTTCTTTCCTCCCGCAAAATTTCAGATGGTATCGAATGGGCAAAAACTCTCAAGGGCGAGGGCGACAATGTCGCATCTCTTGTAGAAAAAGGCAAAAGTGCTTTTGTGGGTCCCGAAATTCTCGGCAAAAAGCTCGGTGTTGTGGGTCTGGGTGCTATCGGTGCCAAGGTTGCAAACCTTGCTGTGGCTCTGGGCATGGATGTTATCGGTTATGACCCCTACATCTCTGTTGATGCTGCATGGGGGCTTTCGAGCAAAATCAAAAAATGTCAGGATCTTAAGCTCCTTGCTTCTCAGTGTGACTATATCACAATGCACATGCCTCTCAACGACGGCACACGCGGCATAGTAAACGATGAGCTCTTTGAATGTATGGAAAAGGGCACCCGCTTGCTCAACTTCTCAAGAGGCGAGCTGGTAGACACCGCCGCTCTCAAAAAAGCTATAGACAACGGCACAATTGCATGCTATGTGGTTGACTTCCCCTCAGAAGAAACTCTCGGTATGGAAAATGTGATAAACATTCCTCACCTCGGCGCTTCCACTCCCGAATCGGAAGATAACTGTGCTGTTATGGCTGCAAGAGAGCTTTCGGACTTTATTAAATACGGTAATATCAAAAATTCTGTTAACTATCCCAACATTGAGCTTGATATGGAAAGCAAATACAGAGTTACAATTGCTCACAAAAACGTTCCCAACATGCTCAACAACTTCTCATCGCTTTTTGCAAATGAGAATATCAACATTATCAATATGCTCAACAAGAGCAAAAAGGATAATGCTTACACAATTATTGATGTAGACAGCGTTCCGGCAGACCTTGACAAAAAGCTTGGTTCCATAGACGGTGTATGCAAGGTAAGAATAATTGAAGCGTAACTTAACAAACAGCTTTGTATCGGAGTGTCCCTCGGCGGATGCTCCGTTCTTTTTTGCTTTATTTTTCTTTGAAAATGTGGTTTTTTATATTTTTTTGTGTGAATACCTATTGACTTTTTTGCTAAAATGTTGTATTATAATAGTAAGTAAAATTGTTTTTGTTTTGAAATCTTTTGTTTTTGATTATTTATCGGATTGTACGTGATTTTCACAAAATCCGATCGGGCAGAAATTTCGTTAAACGAAATTGACTAAGCTAAATTAACAGGAGTTGAATCAAATGGCAAAATATTATAACAAGGAAATTCCCAAATCTCCCCGTATTGACCTGCTCAAAAAGTCGCTCTTTGCAAGCAAGCCCCGCATCGAGGCAGACAGAGCTGTTCTTTTGACGGAGAGCTACAAGTCCACCGAGGATCTTCCTATTATAGAAAGAAGATCAAAGGCTTTTGCACATATTCTTCACAATCTGCCGATTACAATCCGTGAAAACGAGCTTGTTGTCGGTGCCAACACTATTATGCCCCGCAGCTGTCAAACCTTCCCGGAATATTCTTTCAAATGGCTCGAGGATGAATTTGACACCATTTCCCAAAGAGCTGCCGACCCATTTGAAATATCGGAAGAAACCAAATCCAAGCTTTTGGATGCATACAGCTATTGGGAGGGCAAAACCACCTCCGAGCTTGCATCGTCATATATGTGTGACGAAGCAGCACTTGCTATTGAACACAATATTTTCACCGTGGGCAATTACTACTACAACGGCGTAGGTCACGTTACCGTTGACTATGGCAAGGTTTTGCGCATTGGCTACAGCGGCATCCGCGCCGAAGCTCGGGAGGCTCTTTCAAAGCTTTGTGTATGTGATGCCGAATACAGCAGTAAGGCGGCTTTTCAAAGAGCCGTAATCGAATGCTGCGATGCAGTAATCTTTTATGCAAACCGCTATGCAGAGCTTGCCGAAAAGATGGCTGCCGAATGTACTGTAGAAGAAAGAAAGGCAGAGCTTTTAACAATTGCACGCAACTGCCGCAACGTTCCGGAAAACGGTGCAAAAAGCTTTTACGAGGCTTGTCAGTCCTTCTGGTTTGTGCAGCTTCTTATTCAAACAGAATCCAGTGGTCACTCCATTTCTCCGGGTCGCTTTGACCAATATATGTATCCTTATTATAAGGCGGATATCGACTCGGGCAAAATCACCCGCGAATTTGCCCAGGAGCTTATAGATTGCCTTTGGATTAAGCTCAATGACCTCAGCAAGGTAAGAGACGCAGCATCTGCGGCGGGCTTTGCCGGTTACAGTATGTTCCAAAACCTTATATGCGGCGGTCAGACACCCGACGGCAGAGATGCCACCAACGACCTTTCGTTTATGTGTATCTCAGCGTCTCTACATACCAATTTGCCTCAGCCCTCGCTCTCTATGAGAGTGTGGAACGGCACTCCTCACGATCTGCTCGTATGGGCTGCCAAGCTCACTCGCACAGGTATAGGACTGCCGGCATACTATAATGATGAGGTTATCATCCCTGCGCTTGTGAGCCGCGGTCTTACCATGCAGGATGCCCGCGACTACAACATCATAGGCTGCGTTGAACCTCAAAAGTCGGGCAAGACAGACGGCTGGCACGATGCCGCATTCTTTAATATGTGCCGTCCGCTGGAGCTTGTTTTCACCAACGGCTACGAAAACGGCAAGCTCATCAGCATTGAAACCGGCGATATATCCAACATGAAAACCTTCGACGAATTTTTTGACGCCTACAAAAAACAGATGAAATACTTCATTGCTCTCATGGTCAATGCAGACAATGCTGTAGATATGGCTCATGCCGAGCGTGCTCCGCTGCCGTTCCTTTCGTCAATGCTCGACGACTGTATAGGCAGGGGCAAAAGCGCACAGGAGGGCGGTGCGGTTTACAACTTTACCGGGCCCCAGGGCTTTGGTGTTGCAAACGTTGCCGACTCACTCTATACAATAAAGAAGCTTGTTTTTGAACAGAAAAAGTTCACACTCTCTGAGCTCAAAGCGGCTCTCGATGCAAACTTCGGCAAGGCTTCTTCATCTGCCTCCGACGAGGAGCTCACCGGCATTACGGTTGGCATTGTAAAAACTCTTATCGAGGGCGGTGCAGAGCTTTCGGAGGCTCAGATTGCAGAGATTTACAATACTGTAAAGGCAGCATCGGGCACCAAGGGCTCCTCTCAGTATCAGGATATATTAAATCAGATTAACGAGCTGGACAAGTTTGGCAACGATTTGGACGAGGTTGACGCTCTTGCCCGTGAGGCGGCATATTCCTACACTCGCCCCCTCGAAAAATATACCAACCCCAGAGGCGGCAGATATCACGCAGGCCTTTATCCCGTGTCGGCAAATGTGCCCCTCGGTGCTCAAACCGGTGCCACTCCCGACGGCAGACTGGCATTCACTCCCGTGGCAGACGGCGTTTCTCCCTCGGCAGGCAAGGATGTGAGCGGTCCCACAGCTTCGGCAAACTCCGTTTCAAAGCTTGACCACGGCATTGCCTCCAACGGTACACTTTTCAACATGAAATTTCATCCCTCGGCATTGGAGGGCGATTCGGGTATAGAGAGCTTTGTAGCACTCATCAGAGGATATTTTGATCGCAAGGGTATGCACGTTCAGTTTAACGTAGTAAGCCGTGAAACACTTCTCGATGCCCAAAAGCACCCCGAAAACTATCAGGGGCTTGTTGTCAGGGTTGCAGGCTACAGTGCTTTGTTTACCACACTTTCCAAGTCGCTGCAGGATGATATCATCAACCGTACACAGCAGTGCGGATTTTAAGGAAAACTGTTATGAATTTATTAGAAATGTATGACTACCGCAAAACCAAGGGCAGAATTTTTGATATTCAGAGGTTTTCGGTTCACGACGGCCCCGGCATTAGGACAATCTTTTTCCTAAAAGGCTGCTTTCTCCGATGCCGCTGGTGCTGTAACCCCGAGTCGCAAAGCCACGAACCTGAACAAATGGTTACCCAAGGCAAGGTCAAAACCATAGGCAGGGATGCCACCGTGGAAGAGCTGATGGAAATTGCCGAAAAAGACAGAATATACTATCGGCGTAGCGGCGGCGGTGTTACGCTTTCGGGCGGGGAGTGCCTTTATCAGAGCAAATTTTCGGCGGCACTGCTTCGTGCCTGCAAGGAAGACGGCATCAACACTGCAATAGAGACAACCGGATTTTCCGAGTTTGAAAACATTGTGCCCGTGCTCGAGCATCTTGATTTGTGCCTTATGGATATAAAGCATATAAGCAGCGAAAAGCACAAGAGGTTTACCGGTGTTCCCAACGAGCTTATCAAAGAAAACGCGGCAAAAATTGCCAAAACGGTAAAAGAGCTTATTATCAGAGTGCCGGTTATTCCCACGTTTAACGATACACCCGAAGAAATTGCAGACATTGCGTTTTTTGCATCGGGTCTTGCCGGTGTGAAGGAGCTTCACCTTTTGCCGTACCACCGTTTGGGCTACGATAAGTATATTGGCCTTGGCAGAGAATATTCAATGGGCAATGCAGAGCTTTTGACCCGTGAAAAAATAGAAACACTAAAGGCTGCGGCAGAACGCAGCGGTCTTGAAATAAAGATAGGAGGTTAACGGGATGTACAATTTTGATACCGATAATCTTAATACCGAAAACAAAATGCGTATTATTCAGGAGCTTGTTCCCGGTAAGCAGATTACCCTTGCACATATTATAGCCAATCCCGACCGCATATTATACAAAAAGCTCGGTCTTGACCCTGCAGTTGACTATTCAAAGGCCGCTATCGGCATAGTTACCATGTCACCGTCGGAAACGGCAATCATTGCGGGTGATATCGCAACCAAGGCAGCAAACATAGAGCTCGGCTTTGTGGATCGCTTCAGCGGCACACTTATTATCACCGGCACTGTGTCGGAGGTTGAGTCTTCCATGACCGCTCTCACAGATTATGTAAAGGAGACCTTGGGCTTTACCGTATGCCCGATTACACGCACATGAAAAAGCTGATTTTGTTTGGCAGAAGCGAAAGCGGCAAAACAACCCTGACTCAGGTTCTCAGAGGCAAAAAAATTGTCTACGAAAAAACCCAATATATCAATCACTACAGCTCGCTCATAGATACCCCCGGTGAATATGCCGAAAACAAAGACCTCGGCAGAGCGCTTGCCCTATATGCCTATGAGGCCGATATATGCGGCCTGCTGGTTTCGGCAACAGAGCCCTTTTGCCTGTTTCCGCCAAACTGTACCTGCATGGCAAACCGTGAGGTCATCGGCATTGTAACCAAGATTGACCGCAGCGATGCCCGCCCCGACCTTGCCGAAATGTGGCTTCGTCTGGCAGGGTGCGAAAAGGTTTTTCACACAAGCGCCAAAACAGGAAAGGGTATAGCGGAGCTGCTTGAATATCTCAAAGACTGATAGCTGAAATCGTTAATATAACCAAATAATTCAAAGATAAACAAAGAAAAACCCACAATTTTAAGTTGACAATTGATTATTTATGTGATAAAATATAGGTAATCAAAACAAAATAAAACAAAATAAAACAAAAAATAAATTGTAAAGGAGAAGTCAAATGGTATCAGAATTCGAAATCAAAAAACAAATTTGCGACATTGGCAAAAGAATTTATGACAGACGAATGGTTGCCGCAAATGACGGAAACATTTCCGTCAAAATCAGCGATAATGAATATCTTTGCACACCAACCGGCGTAAGCAAGGGCTTTATGACTCCCGAATACATTTGCAAGATTGACGGCGAAGGCAATGTAATTCAGGCAAACGGCAAATTCAAGCCTTCATCCGAAATCAAAATGCATCTCAGAGTATATCAAAAAAGACCCGATGTAAAGGCTGTGGTTCACGCTCACCCCATATATGCAACAAGCTTTGCAATTGCAGGTATTCCGCTCACCCAGCCAATCATGCCCGAGGCTGTTATTGCTCTCGGATGTGTTCCGATTGCCGAATACGGCACACCCTCAACAATGGAAATTCCCGATAATGTAGAAAAGTATCTTCCTTATTTTGATGCCGTTTTGCTCGAAAATCACGGCGCGCTTGCATATTCCGATTCGCTTCTTGCAGCTTATCACAAGATGGAATCTCTCGAATTTTATGCAGAGCTCCTGTTTCATTCCAGACAGCTCGGCGGACCTAAGGAATTTGACAAAGAGCAAATCAAGAGACTTTATGAAATCAGAAGACAGTTCGGTCTTCCCGGCAAACATCCCGCAGATCTGTGCCCCAGTGCCAAAAACGGCGGCATGAGCTGTCATAGCTGTGGTGTTCCCAGCTGTGCTGCTGCAGGTGTCAAAACACCCATAGCCGACAATCCCGATGCCGATATGATTGCCGAAATCACTCGTAAGGTTATGGAAAAGCTCGGTAAATAAGGCGGTGCTTTGCCTTGACAAACGAACATATTAATTCTATAGTAGAACAGATAACCAAAGAAATTGCCGGCAAAGCCGCACTTCGCTCCTCCATAGACCTTGCCACAGCCAAAAAGCTCATAGCAAGGGTTGAAGAAAGGGCGAGAGAGATGGGCGTCAATGCGGTGGTTGCAGTGTCTGATGCATCGGCAAGACCGGTTGCAATAGAATGTATGGACAATTCTTACATAGCAAGCTTTGATGTTGCCCTAAACAAGGCATACACCGTTGTAGCTCTCAAAATGTCCACAATTGCACTAAAGCCGCTCAGCCAGCCCGGCGAAGCTCTCTACGGTATTCAGTTTACCAATGGGGGCAAAATTGTAATCTTCGGCGGCGGCGATCCTTTGGTTTATAATTCACAGATTATCGGCGGCATAGGCGTCAGCGGCGGCACAGAAGAGCAGGATACGGCTCTGTCTGCCTACGGTGCCGAATGCCTCAAGGATATATTATGATAATTTAAAAAGGAGATGACTCAGCATGAACAGCAATGAAATTGAAGCTTTGGTAAAACAGATTATTTCGGGCATGGTCACAGGCGATGCTCCCAAGGCTTCCAAAAGTGCAGGTCCCATTCCTGCCGTTGCAAACGCTGCAATGCTTACCTCTCTTGAACATTACGACATAAAGCAGTTCCCCATTCCGGAGCTTGGCGACAACGATATTCTCGTTAAGGTTGAAGGCTGCGGCGTGTGCGGAACCGACGCTCACGAATTTAAGCGCGATCCCTTTGGTCTCATTCCGGTAGTTCTCGGTCACGAGGGTACGGGCGAAATTGTCAAGATGGGCAAGAATGTTAAGAAAGACAGCGCAGGCAAACCCCTTAATATCGGTGACAAGGTTGTTACCTGTATGATATTCAAGGACGACCCCAACATCACAATGTTTGACCTCAACAAGCAAAACGTTGGTGACGGTGCCGAAGTATACGGCCTCATTCCCGACGACGACATTCACCTCAACGGATGGTTTGCGGATTACATAGTTATAAGAGGCGGCTCCACAGTGTTCAACGTAAGCGATCTCGACCTCGACAGCCGTATTCTTATTGAGCCCTGCGCAGTTTTGATTCACGCAGTGGAAAGAGCTAAGACAACCGGCATACTCAGATTCAATTCAAGAGTTGTGGTACAGGGCTGCGGACCAATCGGTCTTATCTGTATTGCAATTTTAAGAACAATGGGTATCGAAAACATTGTGGCTGTAGACGGTCAGGAAATGCGTCTTTCCTTTGCCAAGGAAATGGGTGCCGATCACAGTGTTAACTTTACAGAGCACAAGGGCATTGATGCACTCAGTCAGGCGGTAAAGGATGCATTCGGCGGCTACGAGGCAGATTTTGCGTTCCAGTGCACAGGCTCACCGGTTGCTCACGCAAATATCTACAAGTTCATCCGAAAGGGCGGCGGTCTTTGTGAGCTCGGATTCTTTATCAACGGCGGCGATGCCACAATCAATCCCCACTTTGACATCTGCTCCAAAGAAATTACAACCGTAGGCTCATGGGTATACACACTCAGAGATTATGCTACAACCTTCGATTTTCTAAAGCGTGCCAAAGCTATAGGCATTCCGCTCAACAAGCTTATCACACACAAATTCCCGCTTTCAAAGATTAACGAAGCGCACGAAACCAACCTTAAGATGGAAGGTCTCAAAATAGCAATTATTAATGAATAAAAAATAAAAAATTTATATTAACTGGAGGATTTAATCATGGCTCAGGAAGCATTAGGTATGGTAGAAACAAGAGGCTTGGTTGCCGCAATTGAAGCTGCAGATGCAATGCTCAAGGCTGCAAACGTAGTTTTGGTTGGCACCGAAAAGATCGGTTCGGGTCTTGTAAGTGTTATGGTAAGAGGTGACGTCGGAGCTGTTAACGCTGCTGTTCAGGCAGGCGGTGCAACTGCTGCAAAGCTCGGCGAAATCATCGCTACACACGTTATTCCCAGACCCCACTCAGATGTTGAAAAAATATTACCTTCCATAGGTTAATAGGTGATATATATGGCACAGAGAAAAACAAGCTCTAAAGTGACAAATGCTGTACCCGAGGTACAGCAGCCAAAATCAGAAGTTATAGAAAAAAAGGAGGAAATTAAAATGGCACAGGAAGCATTAGGTATGGTAGAAACAAGAGGCTTGGTTGCCGCAATTGAAGCTGCAGATGCAATGCTCAAGGCTGCAAACGTAGTTTTGGTTGGCACCGAAAAGATCGGTTCAGGTCTTGTAAGTGTTATGGTAAGAGGTGACGTCGGAGCCGTTAATGCTGCTGTTCAGGCAGGCGGCACAACTGCTGCAAAGCTCGGCGAAGTTATCGCTACACACGTTATTCCCAGACCTCACGCTGATGTTGAAAAAATTCTGCCTTCTATTAAATAATAAAGCAGAACACAGCGAAAGTGATGCACTTGCTTAATCGGCTGTCGGAGCAAAAATCCGGCAGCCGGGTTAACATCACTTGAAAGGAGAGCTTTTCAATGATCATC
>JAEDEG010000059.1 GCA_016293435.1 Clostridia bacterium | reverse complement strand
TTCAATCTCCCACTGAAAACGTTGAATGACGCGGCTTTGCCGCTTATTGAAAAAGGAATTGCTGAAGAATAAATATTTCTGCGGCAGTTCCTTTTTATATTTATGTTTATTTTGCCGTGTTAGATTAAAAAGCGTAAAATTCCCATGGCAGAACGCTCAAATTTTAAATATATTTTACTTTTTTTTAGATATATTTGCTTGACTTTTATGTATTATAAAGCTATTATTTTATTGTACAGAGTATTCATTATTTATCACATGTGAGGTGAAAAATTGCTTTACATGGCAAAGAATACGGTGTGGTATATATCAGTTTTATAAAATTTTTATTGAGGAGGTAATGAACGGTGCGGTTTAAGAATAAAATTCTCGGACTTATGCTTTCTTGCTTTATGATTTTGCCATCTTGGAATGTTATGGCAGCCGAAGAAAATAAAACGGAAGTCTATTTCTCGGAGAACTTCAACTCCTATGCAGAAGGCACACAGCGTTTCTCCGATTGTTCTGTGAACCACAAGAATAACAAATACGGAGTCATAAAACGTTCACCAACGGACAATGCGTTGGAAATGTCGATAACCACAGCAAATGATATGTATGTGGAAAAGCCGTTTAATACGGCGTGTACCGGCAGTGTCATGATAGAGTTGGAGATATGCATGCAGGATGATGCCAATACCGCCAAAACAATTTCTGTAAAAAATTCATCAGCCAAAGAATGGGTTTTGGCGAAATTTTTGACCGGGGGTGTGCTTGCACTTTACGACGATTCGGTAGTTGCGGGCTATATGACCGGTAAGTATTACAAGGTTGCAATCGGCCTCGATTTTGACGCAAAGCAGATGGACATATATTTTAACGGGAAAAAACGAGTTAGTAATTATCCGCTGCCAAATGAGGCACTTGAAGATCTTTCACTTGTTAGAATTCAGTTGGCAACCCCAAGGGAACACACCACCATATACATTGACAATTGGAAAATATATTCGGGCAGGAAGCCGCTTAATGTGGACGAGCTTGCCGATTCGGAGGGAGATAACGTGGGAGAAGGCAGCAACGTTTCGGATGCTGATGTCAGCAAGGTCATGTCAGAAAGTGTAGGAATGTTTATAAACAAGCCAAACGCCTATGTTCACGGCAAAAAAACTTATGTTTCACAAAACCGCAGTGTTGTGCCGTTTTGGAAAAATGGGCAGGCAATGGTTCCCATTCGATTTTTTGGTGAAAGCATTGGCGGAAAGGTAGAGTGGAACGAATCTGACAGCAGTGTGACTCTTACATATGGAGGAACACAGATTAAGATGTTCCCCGGATCAAAGCAGCTCACGGCAAACGGCAATGAGATAGCATTGGCAGAGGCTGTGTGCATGATTGACGGCATTGTTTTTGCGCCTGTCTATGAGCTGTGTGACGTGTTTGATTTACCTTTGCTCTGCGATGAGTCGGGAATGATCGTTTACGGATCGCGCCAGCTCGATTGGACAAAAGATTTGGCACTGCTGCGCAAGGTTTCGGAACGATATATATACGACGACGTTACAGGTGCTCAAATCATGGAGCTGTTAGAGCAAAAAAACCCGAAACAAGCTCATCCGCGCCTGATTTTAACAGCAGAAAAGGTAAACACCATCAAAGCCGGGCTTGCCAATAACGAAAAGGTTTATACAGCAGCCTTTGCTGCGGTAAAGGCAGAGGCAGACGGCTATTTGAACACCGAGCCGCTCAGTTATAAAATTGCGGATGGTGTTAGACTGCTTCCGGTCAGCAGAGGTGTATTGGCGCGAGTCACTTCACTTGCGGCGGTGTATAATATAACAGGTGAAGAAAAATATGCAATACGCTGCCGTCAGGAAATGATTTCTGCATGTTCCTTTGCCGACTGGCATCCGTATCACTTTTTAGATACCGCAGAGATGGCTTGTGCTATTGGTTTCGGTTATGATTGGCTGTATAATTGGCTGAGTGAAGAGGATAAAACACTTTTCCGAAATGCTATTGTCAATAAAGCTGTAGATATGCTTTTGGATGATTTTGACGGACGAACCATTCACCAGAGTGATCAGAGCAATCTTCTTTCCAGATCCAGTATGTGGCTTAGAGATTACGCAGATAACTGGCGTATTGTTTGCTGCGGTGGTGTTTCGGTAGCTTCTCTTGCTGTGGCCGATGACCTCGGTGAGGAGGCGCGTGCCAAATGTGAGCGCGTCTTGGGTGAAAGCCTTGACTATATTAAACCGGTGCTGAGTATGTTTGCGCCCGACGGCGGTTATGAGGAGGGCATCACCTACTGGGGATATGTAAGTAAATATCTTTCTTATTACATGGGCTCTTTCCAAACAGCTTTGGGCAATGATTTTGGATATTCCGAAGCACCGGGCATGAGACGAACTACAGATTTTGTATACGCCATAAACGGACCGGCAGCAAAATTTGCTTATCACGATAATGACGGCACAGATACTTTGATTGAGCCGTATGTGATGTTTTATGCAGAAAAGTATTGCGACTACAGCGCAGCACTCCCCAGAATCAAACGTATCCTGGCAGGTGAGGGCAACATACATGACCTAATGTACTATAATCCGGAGTTTTCATCTGTGGCAGAATCACAGGGAGAATTGGATACAATGCTTAGCGGAGTAGGTGTTTTTACAGCGCGCAGCGGCTGGGATGATCAGGCAATGTATGTTGGATTTCATGCCGACGAAGCATATGCCGGATTGAGCCATGACCATCTTGACGGCGGCGAATTTGTATTGCAGGCAATGGGAGAAGAGTTTTTCGTGGATCTCGGAAAGGATAACTACAACATCCCGAATTACCAATGTGATGCATATCGTACAAGAGCGGAGGGTCACAACACCCTTGTTATCAATCCAAACGGTCAGAAATATGATCAGACCTTTGCGGGCTGGTCAGAAATTAACACATATGTATCCAAGCCGAGGGGCGCGTATGCGGCAAGTGACTTGAGCGGTTTGTATTCGGAATATGTGCAAAGTGCATGGCGCGGCGTTAAGTTAGACAACTATCGCAGAACGGTAACAGTTCAGGATGAAATTGTAATGAAAGAACCGTCGGAGCTGTATTGGTTTGCACACACACCGGCACAAATTGAGCTGAGCGAGGATGGAAAAAAGGCATACCTTACTTTGCACGGAAAGACGCTTTTGGCAGAAATTGCCGAGGGTGACGGAGCAGTATTTTCGGTAATGGACGCAAAACCGCTGCCAACCTCTCCGAACCCGGATGGACAAAATCAAAACAAGGGTTATCAAAAGCTCACCATCCATATGACCGAAGTAAGCAGCCTGAATCTTAGCGTTATCTTTAACTGCTATAACGGCGACTACGACCCGGACAGCTATAGCCGTGAGTTTGTGCCTATTGCACAGTGGAGTATACCTGACGGAGATTATCCCGCATCATATGCACAGCTAAATGAGATAAGTATAAACGGAGTGTCGCTGGCAGGATTTGATCCTGAAATTTATGAATATGAGATGGAAATCAGCTCAGAGTCAGAATTGAATCCGCAGATTACCGCAAAGGCTGACGGTCAAGTTGAAATTCGACTTCCCGACTCTATAGTGGGCAAAGCCTATGTGTGTGCTTTGGGTGAGGGCGATACGCTGCAAAAAGGCTATGAAATAAATTTTAAGCTGCCGTCATATATTGGCGTGCCTGATGGAAAGCAGGCAATACGTCCGAAATCAGTTAGCGCAAGCGGTGTGCCTCAGCCGGAAAACAGCCCCGAAAATACCATAGACGGCAATTTGGATACACGTTGGTCATGCAGTGACATTTGCTGGATTCAATACGACTTGGGTGATGTTTACGATCTCAGTGCAGTATCTCTTGCTTTTATGGATGGAGATAAGCGAACAGCGCAGTTCGCAATTGATATCAGCGAAAACGGCACAAGCTACACCAGGGTGTTTGAAGGCGACTCACTGCCGACAACTCAATTGGAAACACATGAGGTGCTTGGAGCCTCGGCGCGATATGTCCGCATATATTGCTATGGCTACAACGGTAATACAAAAGAATGGAACAGTATTACCGAATGTAAAATATTTGCCGAGTAGGGCAAACAAAAAAAGAGTGTAATTAAAAATTAAAATATGATACACTTAGGAGGAATTAAGATGAAAAAAATGTCAAAACGTGTGCTGAGTATTACCTTGGCACTAATTCTCTGCTTGAGTTCCATGTATGTGGTATTCGGCGCAGAAACGGTTGGTTGTTTCAACAAATTCTCTGATACGGTATATGATTTCAGCGGATTTAAGACCACATCCAACGGTGCACTGGATTCTGCCTTTGATAACGGCGGTTACTTGTTTAAGCACCACAGTAATACCAACGCTTATAACACAGTCAAGGGTGTAGTCGAAGACGGAAAAACAGCACTGGAGCTGGCTCACGGTGTAAACGGAGATGCCTCTTATATTCAACCGCAAACCTACAATGACCAGTCAAACACTTTTAAGAAAGCACACATATCCTTTAGCATTAAAATAACCGGAAATGACACGGATCCGTTTTCACTGACCTTCCGTGAACCCAAAGCTGAGTCGGTAGGAATTGTTACTTTCAAAAATTCTAAAATCAGACTTTTCAACCAAGACTCCTATGATTACAGCTTAAATACATGGTATGATATTGACGTGAGAGTTGATTTGACATCAAACTGGGGATATTTTAAAATCCGCGAGCAAGGCGAAACACAGTGGACAGAATTTGAGCGTTTTTATGACAAGCTCATCAGTCCGCAAAACAGCAGTGCATATTCTTGTACATCAAGCTTCTGGATTGCATGGCAGTATTTGGGCAAAAGCGCAAAGGAAGCCAAGGTTTATCTGACCGACTTAATGCAGGATACAGATGATGGAACAATGCGCGTGACAGCATCAAACAATTTTGACACAAGCTCCGTTGATGATTGGTACCGCACATGGAGCACTGCCGCCAATCATGCAATAGACGGTATACAGGCATCGAGCAATACAACTCTCGACAGCCGTTATTACTGGCTGATTCAAAACGGTGGTACAGGAAAAGCATCTGTTGAAAACAGAGATGTTGACGGCGACGGAGATTTGGAATGTGTATTAACCACCTCAGCCGGCAACAATACTCAAAATGTATTAAGAAAGATGGCATTTGGTAATGATGGTGAAACCACAAACCGTACACATGTTATTCGCTTTAAAATGGGCATCAGTACCGATGAAGCTCTTCGCTATTTCGGCGTGAGATTTTATGGCGGCAAGGAATACGAAATGATCCGTATGTACAACGGTCAGGTAAAGCTTGCAACAGCATCGGGCACATTTACCAATAAGCTTTTCACCGCAAAAGCCAATAAGCTGTATGATTGTGAAGTAATATATGATGCAAATGCTAAGATTTGCATAGCATCTGTCACAGACGAAGAGGGTAAGCAGTACACCTCGAATGTATCTTTGAGTTCATATGATGTATTTGTAGGCCCCTTCTTCTCCGCTAAGGGTTATTCATCCTCCCCGGCCTGCGACTTGTATATCGATGATTTTTCGTGGGAAACAATGCCTGCCGCAGCATCGATAGAATCTGCAGGTATCGGCTGGGATAACGATACTGACGCTTCACTTGACGAAAGTGTGGTAATCACTTGCAGTGAAACATTGAATCAGGAACAAAATATCGGCAGTGCGGGCACAGAGCCGAGCGTAAGCGTAGAAATTACCGAAAACGGTGCACCTGTCCAAATTCCATACAGCTTAAGCACAGAAGCAAATAAACTGTTCGTAAATCTTATGGATTTGGAACCCGGAGCTGCATATGTTGTAACGGTAAGCGGTATAAAGACCCTAAGAGGCGACAGTCTCGTTGTACCCGTAAGCGTAAGCTTTAACACAACGCAGGATTCAATAACTGCAACAGAGCCGACAAAGGCAGGCAATATCGTCAGCACAACAGTCGATGCTCCGTATGTCAACGGAAAAAAAGCTATGCTTGTGATTGGCGTATATGATGCATCGGGTAAGCTTATCGATGTAATAAATAAAGTTGGTTTGGCAAAAAGAGGAGAAAACTCGACTATTACGATGGATGTTTCTGCATATTCCGGTGCAGCTATGCTGCGAGCATTTGTATGGAGCGATTACAATACATTGATACCATATTCAACAGTCGGCGATTTTAAAAACTAAATCAATTTCACTTCAGTCCCGGTGTTATATTTAATGCCGGGATTGATAATAAAGAAAGTTTATGATAAAGAGAGGTGCTGAATTTGAAAAAAGTGCTTTTTTATGCTTCCGTAATGCTGCTTCTAAGTGTGTCGATTTTTGCCAAAGCCGCACCGATTGATACGGTTGCGATTGATGCCGCTGCAAAAACATTGACGATTAGCGGGTCCGGAATAAACAATGATTCGGGCTTGATAACATTGGAGGTATTAAAGGACGGTGTGGCATGGAGAAGGGAAGTGACGCAGGACCCATCTGTTCCATGCGTAGATGAATATGACGCTGAAAATGAAGAGGACAGTATATTGAATTATCTGAGCTTCCTTGATACGGTAGCTCTGAATAATGACGGTTCGTATGAGGTTGTTGTGCAGGGTTATGATGAAGAAAATCTCCCGGAGATTCGGGTTCGATTTGGGAAAAAGCAGGTGTTTTACTACAGCAGCCGAGCAATTATAGATATAAATGAGTCAGCTACGGCAGAGGCACTTAGGGAAAGTGTTTTGTCAAATGCATATGTTGCCGAACAAACCAAAGCGCAGTATGACAAGCTTAATGAACAAGAACAAAAGTTTTTTTGGGATATGATGCTGACTTATAAGGAAAAAATCGGAGGATTTGCCGATTTGCAGCAGGTGATAGACAGCTTTTTTGATCAAATATGCTTTGCCAAACTGCAAGCGGTTGAGAACAAGGAAGGTTTTGATTCGTTTCTTTCATACTGCAAGGATTATGGTATTGATGAAAGCAATTCATATGATTTGTATTTCGGCAGCGGGATTTTTGATGACGGACAGATGTGCTCGGCTCAAAAGGACATGATGATTGCGGAATTCCTTAAGAAAAAGAACGAATATAGCACAATTCGCGAATTTGTGGAGGATTTTTGGGATTTGACAGTGTTGTACGCTTGCCATAACAATGACAGCAAATACTCTGTGCGTGAGATTTTGATTGCTTCCGACCGTTTGGATCGGGAGGAGCTTTCGAACTTTTTGAAAAAAAGTCAGGCAAAGCAATTGGAAATCAGCTTAAAAATCAACTTAGCCTCTTCACGTTACAAAAGTATTGCCGAGTTGACAAAGGCGGTGTGCAATGTAAATGTCTCTAACGAAGAAGGCGGAAGCGGCACCGGCGGAGGCAGCAATAAAACCGGCAAACCTGTAGGCACAATCGCACCGAGCAGCCCCACTTCTCCACTGCCGGAGGTTACTGAGGATAAGGAACCGCTTTTTGTGGATATGGAAGATGCAAAATGGGCGAAAGAAGCCGTGACTGAGCTTTGGAAAGCCGGAATCGTTTCCGGCAGAGATGAAAAGCATTTTGCTCCTATGGATAAGCTGACAAGGGAGGAATTTGTAAAGCTGATGGTTATGGCTTTGGGCTGTTTTGATGAAAAAGCCAAAACAACATTTACCGATGCAGATGATACGGCATGGTATTATCCATATCTTGCAAGTGCACAACAAAGCAATCTCATTTTAGGCTTAAATGATGGAAGCTTTGGCGTAGGCAGAGCAATTTCTCGTCAAGAAATGGCAGCAATTCTTGCACGCTGTGCAACAGGCGGAAATATACCGCCAAGGAAGAGCCTTTCGTATACAGATGCATCAAGCATCAGTGATTGGGCTGCAGACGCGGTTAGTTATGTTACAGAACAGGGCATTATGGTGGGGATTGGCGAAGCCGAATTTGCCCCGTTAGCAGAGGTGAGCCGTGCACAGGCAGCAAAGGCCGTTTTTGAGATGAGAAATAGGAGGTGACATGCAGATGAAAAAAATAATTGCACTGTTGATAAGCTGTTTATGCATCCTACCTGTGAACCATGTATATGGAATGAAGCAAGCAACGCATGAGGAATATTCAAATATTCAGGCAGCGATTTCGCTGGGATTGATGGACTCAATGGCTGCACAAAGAGCAAACGAGGCAATTTCACGCGGCGAATTTGTATATGGCATGATGCAACTGTTTGCTAATCCTGCTCCGCGGGTGTCTGCACCGTTTACCGATTTACCAGAAAGAGAAGATTATAGCAGAGCAATCAGTTCGGCATATGAAATGGGGCTGCTTAGCGGATATGGAGATGGGACTGTTCGTTCAACAGAACCAATCAGCCGTATGCATGCGGCACAGCTGCTGGCAAAGTGCGTTGGATTTGGCGAATTGATTAAGCTTGGAAAATCCGCGGCGAGTGCGTGTGCCGAAGCCGATATTTGCAGCTATTCGGAGGCAAGCGATACATCGGATTGCACGGTTGAAAATGCCGCTGCTCTCTTACTTAATGCCGGCAATGCAAAAATGGTTGTCACAAGCTTTATCGGCACTCAAGCAGTTGGCTATGAGTTTAGCAGCGAAACCTTGCTCAGCACTTATTTGGACATCTATCATTCAGAGGGTGTCATAAGCGCAAATGAATATACCTATCTGCACAAAACCGGTCATATCTCAGAGGGCAGAGTGCAGATTGGAAACGATACCCTTCAAACCGAATCGGATGAGATAAAGAATTTGCTGGGCTTTAATGTAGAGGCATATTACAAGCAGAAAAAAGGCTCTAATTTAAGAGAGATTATTTGCTGCTTTCCCAAAGAGAATCGAATTATTACGATTGATGCAGCCGATGTTATAGGCTATAGCAATGGAAAGATAGAATACTATGATGAAGACAATGACATAGAGTCAAAGTCTTTTCACCTTTCCGCTGTGGAGGTTGTTTATAACAACAGACTTCTCACAAAAGCTTCGGCAGAGGACTTCTCAATTACAAATGGCAGCATTACGCTGATTGACAACAATGATGACGGAAGCTTTGAGGTTGTATCTGTAACGTCATATCGCAACGCTGTTGTAGATACCGTAGATAGGTTAAATGAAGATGTTTACTTTAAATACGGAGAAAAACCGCTGTCGTTGTCAAATAATGATGGGCTGAGCTTTGTTTCGGCAGATGGCTCACCGGCATATGCAATTGAGCTGGCCGAATGGGACATATTGTCAATTGCGGAAAGCAAAGACGGCGAAGTTATACGCGCTGTATATATACCGGAATCGGCAGACGGATTGATCGAAAGCATAGAAACAAATGCAAACGAGTGCATTGTTACTGTGGATGGCAAGGGTTACACACTTACCGAGGACTGCAGGAAAAATCAAATTAAAGAACTTGCAGTCGGTAAATATGTCATTCTTTATCCGGATATTGAAGGTAAAATTGCAGCCGTAAACACAGCGGCAAATTCCGGCGAAAGATATGCATATTTTATGGCCGCAAAGTCGGGAACAGGGATTAGCCGCAGCTTGCAAATAAAGTATTTGGATTGTAACGGAACAATCAAAGTATCTGATCTTGCAGACAGGGTTAAGCTTGACGGAAAAAGCTACCAAACGGAGAAAAGTGCGAATGTATTTTTGTCGCTCAAGCCCCAGATGATACGGTATTGCATGAATGAAGCCGGAGCTGTTTCAAATATCGATACGGCATACACTACGGATGATAGTGGGAATAGTGTAAATTTGGGAGAAAATGAATCGGAGTCGACCCTGTATAAATACTATGATGGTTATACGGGAGACAATCCGCCCGTTGAGGCAGAAACCTTAGTTTATAAAAGGGACAATATGATTTTGGGTGGAAAAATAGCACTTACAGGCGCAACATATATCTTTTGTGTGCCAACAGACCCACAATCGGCAGCGGACAGTGACTATAGAGTTCTGAATACATCTAACTATATGTCCAATGACACCAAATATGCATTGCGTGCATACAAAACAATTCCGGATTCGTTGTCGGCAGAAGCTATTGTAACATACGTTGACAACGTAGGCAGCGGTGTGCCGTATGATACGGCTGTCACTGTTGTAGAAAGCGTATCGCGGGCTTTGAACGCAGAGGGAGATCCGTGTTATATTTTGAACTGTTATACGGGAACCTCCAGGTATCGGTATCAGACACGTGAGGATTCGGTATTTGATGACATTACCCTTGACGGAGCTTCATATTTGCCGAGCGGCGGTGATATACTCAAATTAACTGTTGGTCCTGGTGATTCTGTCACGGCTTGTGAACTGGTATATTCATATAAGCAGAATAAAATGAATGGAAGCAATCCCAATGACAGCTTGTATGCAACATATAGGGTAGAGGCCGCATATGCCTATCAGACAGATAAAACCAGCTGTATGACGACCACAACCCCGCTTGAAAGCGGCAAAACATATCTTGCTGAAGAGCTTAGCAATCTTGAAATGCACAATTTGTCACGCTTCAAGATACTGCTTTATGATTCAAAGGAAGAAAAGGTCTCTATGGCTAACGCCTCCTCGGTTATCGGATTTGTGAATACAGGCGGATATTCGGCTTCCAGAGTGTTTATCTACACAAGAAACGGCAATTCGCAGACATTTGTCATTTATCAGTAAATCAGGCAGTCTAAACGATACCGGAAAAGCTTGATGGGCAGATAAACTAAAGTCTAAATAGGCACAAGAGGATAAAACCTCGCGTGCCTAATTTTTTTGAGGGTATAAAGATAATACAAACATTTTTGTAAACGTATCAGGTAAAAGTAAAATGCTTTCTTCTTTTTTGAGTCCAATAATGATATTAATGTAGAGACAAAAGATAAGCGCAAATAAATTATGTGATAGACATAAACGAATAGTAATTGCAGAATTATGTAAAGGGAATTTAGGAATGAACAAATCCATTCCCTACAATATTTTGTACACCAATCATTACCACATAATGCAGGGTACGCATTTATATGAGTCGTTCCGATTATGGGCTTTGCTGTTTTCGGAAAAGCTTTTTTCAGACTGTGGCTTCCGGCTCTCTCAACGGCAGAAATCAACCAAATTCAGATTTTGTCAGTTTTGACATTGTGAAGGAGGAGTTTTAAGAATATACAGCTTAGCGGATATTTTGATAAAAAATTCGGCGGCGATGTTATGCAGCATTTTTTGGTTGACAGCTTGAAGCAGCACTGTTTTTTGTCGACTGTCTGCAAAGGGAGTTTCTGATGCATTTTAGCGGGAAAAACTCAAAAATATAATTTATCTTGACAAATAAGACATGATGTTATATGATTATAATATAAATTTATTATCGAAAGGGTTGTGTTAAAATGAAAAAAATAATTAGCTTTATTGCGTCCACATCGCTCCTTATCACCTCTGCAACAGCTGTTTTTGCAGCAGACAAAGATGCGCGTCATCCCGATGTATATGTTAATGCATCTAAGGTTGCGTTTGCTGATCAGAATGCCTACATAACCGATGAGGGCAGAACCCTTGTCCCGGCAAGAGGCGTGTTTGAAGCAATGGGTTGCACCGTTAATTGGGATGCCGAAAATTATGTTGTAACTGTTTCTAATGAAAACCAGGGCAAGAATATTATCCTCAAAATAGATGATGCTAATATGAAAGTTGTAACCGGCGAAGAAGAAACTACCAAAACGCTTGAAGTTCCCGCTCAGCTTATGAACAACAGAACAATGATTCCGCTCAGAGCAGTTTCCGAATCTTTCGGATGCATGGTTATGTGGGATGAAGCTAACTATACTATTAATATTTCTGAGATGAGAACCATAAGTGCGGATCAGTTTGCTTCAATTATGCAAACCGCATTATCCGGTGATGAAAATAAAGAAATAGCTCCTAAAGTTAATTTTTCTTTTGATAGCGTTGAGGGAAAAGCAGGTGACACAGTCGAAGTTAAGCTTATGTATGAGTCGGAAGAACCAATTAAAGCCTTTGGTGTTGGAATGTTAGAGTATGACGAATCTGTTTTGGAAATTGTTGATTTTACATTGGATGACGACTTTAAGAAGCTTGTCAATGTCGGTTTATCGAAGTATTCTCCTGATTTGAAATCTTTGTCTTTATTATTTAATGAAGAACAGTCTTACGAAGGATGTTTAGGTACATTCAAAATTAAAATTAACGAAAATGCCAAAGCTGGAGAAACATTAATTGGAGGAACTCCGGTAGCTAAAAATTCTGCAACGAGAAGTATTAAATCTGCTTTAAAGGAAGGAAATGTGACTATTACGGAATAAAAAGTGTTTAATTTGATTTGAATTAATGAATAAAAAGCAAAATGGATATATAAAAGCTCAAAGCGTAAAACATCACCAAAAATAATGAAATGATTTGTATAAAATAGCCAAAAAACATTTTTTTGCTAAAAAAATATTGAATTTATATTATTTTGTGATATAATTGTATCATATAAAAATGGAGTTGTGTCATGAAAATACGTTTTTCATGCATACCTAAGCACAACTTCATTAAAAATTTATATTCATTTAGAAGGATGGAGGAAAAATTATGAAAAAAAACTTAGGTAAGATCCTCGCAATGGCAATTGCTGCAATCATGGTTATGTCAACAGTTGCTTTTGCTGCTCCGGCTGTAGCTGATCCTGCAGATGCAGTCGACAATGTAGTAACAGTATCACTTAGCGGCCTCACAGCAGGCGAAGAAGCGACAATTCTTGTTGTTAAAGATGAAGTAGATCCCTCTACCATCTCATCATCCAACACAAGTGACATCATTTATATCGATCAGATTACAGTTGATGAAAACGGTAACGCTGTATTTGATTTTGATGCTTCTGCAGCAGTTCCCGCAAACGCAACAGCAGATGTATATGTAGACATTTATTGCGGTTACACCAGCATGGAAGGTGCCGCTCTTGCTACAACAGCGAAAGTTTATACATACGTAGAGCCAGCACCGGAATATGTTACCGGTGATATTGATGGTGACGGTAAGTTTACAGATGAAGATGCTGCATATCTTTTCGCTAACTTCCTCTATGGTGATGAGGTAGCTCCTATCGATTATCCAGCAAGCCTTGACTTTGACAATGACGGTAAGTTTACAGATGAAGATGCTGCATATCTTTTCGCTAACTTCCTCTATGGTGATGAGGTAGCTCCTCTTTATCCCGTGGCATAATTTTTGCAGAATTACATTTTTGATATTTGAGTTATAAGTAGTTTAATCGCAAGAGGGAAATTAAAATAATTTGATATTGATATTATTTAATCTCTATACTTTTAAATCCAACAGTAGCTATTTGTGTTTGTTAATGATGCGCCGGTCATGCTTAGCTTGGGTGCATATCCGGTATAGATATTATTTTCGCTGATGCATCATCATATGCCGGGTATGCTGCAAATGTTGAGTGTGCGAAGAGTCTCGGTATTGTAACAAGTTATGAAGATTGTTCTTTCAATGGTGGTCAGCCTGTAACAAGAAGAAATGAAATTGTGATGGCTCAGAGAATGATTAAGATCGTTGAAGCTTTCGAAATCAATAGCTAATATTTCCGGATATTAGTTCGAGATAAGCAAACAATATCATTTAAAATATTAGGTGAAATTAAAAAGATTATAAAAATAATTGGTGTAGTCAATGAGGCTGCACCGATTATTTTTTATGAATTGTAATTTTATTTACTTAGCAAGAATCAAATGAAGCATACATTTATTTCTGTGAAGCAATGCATTACAATAATTTACAGAATGAGATAATAATAAAACTTTTTATTGTATAAAACTAACAAATTTGATTTTGAAAGCTAAAATTTAGACATTTTTTGTGTAAAAAGTAAAAAAAACTATTGCAATAATTTGAAAAATATAATATAATTATGTTAAGTATAAAATGTTAGTGATTTTGAAAGGAAGTGATTTTATATAAAGCACAGTATGTTATCTTTTGTAGAGGTAGCGGATTTCTTCCTAACTTCGTTATTTGCCTTGGCAATATCACACACATCATCCCATATCGTTTCGGCAGAGCATTGTGCTTCAAATATCTTTGTCGGATATTGATTCTTGGCTTTGATGTGTGATTTATCGTCAATGAAGGTGACGATAAATGTAGTATTTTGTATTCGTTGAAATGCAGAATAAAAAAGAAATAATAAAGGTTATATGAAATGTTTGGCAGAATCAAAGGCTTATGTACATATTCGGTATGGATTTTAATATAAGCACATGCTTTACTGATGTTACAACAAATCATTTGGTGATATCAATCAGAGTTTGATATCTCAACAGATCTTTAATTAATTTCTTTTTAAACTGTGCATCCGGTAACTAAAACCACGCGGATATACAAAAGGTGATTATTGCACCGTTTTGCAGAAACAGTAAGACTTTTGTGAATAACGAAACTCAAGACAACAGGTAGACATACACTTTGCAAAATGCATACACACAACAGTAGGCACTGATTTTGATTAAAGTTACATAAACATGCCTAAAAAATTTTATTTAATGGGAGTGATTTTTAATGAAAAAATTTATGGCAATGGTTATGGCCGTAGTTATGGTCGTTTCTATGATGACAGTAGTCTCATTTGCCGGCGATGATGCTGTTACTATTAATTTTGCAACAGTAACAGCCAAAGCCGGAGAAACAGTGACAGTTCCTATGTCAGTTGTTTCAAAAACAGTACTTGTTAAAACTGGTGGTGTTTCTATCAAAGCTTCAGATCTTCCTACCGGTATTACATTACCTGCAACATCGGGTGCTGCTGCTACTCATGTTGATGGTATTAATGAGGACATCTTTGATATTTCAACAAAAGCACACACATATATCAGAAACACAAAATATCATACTTTCAGCTTTAAAACATGGGAAGATACACTTATTGATCCGGAAGAAAATCTTAGCGTAATTACTTTTACAATCGCTGATGATGTTGCTCCCGGAACATATACAGTTAATTTCACACCTACAGCAAAAAATGCTGCTGCCTCTGTAGTTGCTAATACAATTGGTGTTCCCTGTGTAATTGTAGTTGAAGAAGATACTACTCCTAAGAACACCGTAACATTTGAGTATGGTGATAATCAAACGAAGCCGGTATCAGTTGTAACCGGAGAAACAATCGATCAAAGTAAGATTCCTACGGACATTGATAAAGAAGGATATACTTTTGTTGGATGGTATATTGGTGATGATGTATATGATCCAAGTTCAATTGTCGATACAGATATCACAGTTACAGCTAAATATGAAATAAAAAAATATACAGTTAAGTTCATGGACGGTACTGCAGAGTATGCTAAATACGAAAATGTTGAGTATGGTACAAAAGCTACAATTCCTGCTGAGAATCCCACAAAAGAGGGCTACACATTTGATGGTTGGTATGTAGGAGCAACTAAAGTAACTGCAGATACAG
>JAEDEG010000214.1 GCA_016293435.1 Clostridia bacterium | reverse complement strand
GGAGTTCAATCTCCCACTGAAAACGTTGAATGACGCGGCTTTGCCGCTTATTGAAGAGGTGATATAATTGAATCCCAAAGTTAAAGAAAAAAAATACAACGAGCTTGTAAACCAAAAAACACCGTCGTCAACACTTTTTAAGGACATTTGTTTATCTTTTTTAATCGGAGGAATTTTCTGCGTTGCAGGTCAGCTCATAAGCTTTTATATTCAGACCTTTGACCTGAGTCGAGAGGATGTAGGCTCACTGACCTCCGCTTCGATGATATTTATCGGAGCACTCCTGACCGGAATTGGCGTATATGACAACATAGCCAACTTTGGTAAAGCAGGAACTTTAGTGCCGATAACCGGCTTTGCAAACAGCATAGTCTCCCCTGCCATGGAATACAAAAGCGAGGGCTTTGTATTGGGTGTGGGGGCAAAGATGTTTATAATAGCAGGTCCTGTGCTGGTATACGGTATAACTGCATCGGTAATCTACGGTGTTATCTATTACTTTTTTCTAATGTGAAAGGAATTGTCGGATGAAAAAGCAAAATATCAAGCTGAATAATGTATATATAAAATCAACCTTCTCATCGGTCGGCTCAAAGGAAGGCGAGGGACCTCTCTCAAATTATTTTGATGCCAAATATACCGATGAGCTTATGGGGCAAGACAGCTGGGAAAAGGCTGAAAGCACACTTATGAAAAACACCGTATCGGGCGCACTCACAAAGGCGGGAATGACCCCCAACGAGCTTAGCATACTTTTTGCGGGGGATCTGCTCAATCAGTGCACTGCAAGCTCCTATGGGCTCAAGGCCTTTGACGTTCCGTTTTTTGGATTATACGGGGCATGTTCTACCTTTGTTGAGGGCATGAGTTTAGCGTCAATTGCCATCGACGGCGGTCACACTCCCAATGCCGCCATTGTTACATCGAGCCATTTTTGCTCATCTCAAAAGCAATACCGTTTTCCACTGGAATACGGTGAGGTGAGAACGCCGTCATCTCAGTGGACTGTAACAGGAAGCGGATGCGCTGTTTTGAGCTGTCAAAAATCCAAAATTAAGGTAAACGGTGTGACTGTGGGCAAAATCGTGGATCTGGGTGTTACCGATGCCAACAACATGGGCGCGGCAATGGCACCTGCCGCCGCCGACACTATATTTACACACCTTTGTGAAACAAATACTTCCCCCGAGGACTATGACTGCATTGTAACCGGAGACCTTGCAGTTGTGGGCACAGACCTAATGCTGGAGCTTATGAATCAAAAGAAAATCGACCTTAAGAAAAAGCATTTGGACTGCGGTTCTCTCATATATAACCGCGACGAGCAAAATGTGGATGCAGGCGGCAGCGGATGCGGCTGCGTGGCATCGGTATTTTCGGGTTTTTTTGCAAAAAAACTTGAAAACAAAGAAATAAAAAAAATGCTCCTTGTTGGAACGGGAGCTCTTATGAGTCCGTCAAGTGTGCTTTTGGGCGAGCCCATTGCGGGAATTGCCCATGCAATTGAGCTTGAAGCATCAGACAGTTAACTAATCGGTCAGACTATTGAAATAATTATAAATTTGGGAAGTGTAGCAAATGGATTATATGAAGCTAATAAACGCTTTTTGGGTGGGAGGAGTATTTTGTGCAATTGCTCAGATAATAATTGACAAAACAAAGCTTACGCCGGCAAGAATCATGGTATCATATGTGGTATGCGGTGTTTTGCTGACAGCTGTCGGTGTGTATGAACCGATAGTAAACTATGCGGGCTGCGGAGCTACGGTACCTATTATAGGATTTGGATATACTCTTGCCAAGGGTGCGGTAAAGGCTGTGGAGGAAAACGGCCTATGGGGAGCTCTTTGCGGCGGTGCCACCGCAGCTGCATGCGGAATATCGGCGGCAATATTTTTCGGATTTTTGTGTTCGGTAATTTTTAAACCAAAAGCCAAAAAATAATTATAGCAAAAAAGCTGACGACTTGGCATTATATTAAAAGAGCAGTAAAACAGTCACTTAATGTCACTTAAAATCACATGAAAAACTTATTCTAAAAAAGTTATTTAAAAACCGGCTATGCGGTAATACCGCATAGCCGGTTTAAAATAATTAATTTTAATTATTTATTGATTGCAGATACAACGCCGGATCCAACAGTTCTGCCACCTTCACGGATAGCAAATCTGAGACCTTCTTCGATAGCGATAGGAGTGATAAGCTCAACTTCCATTGTTACGTTATCGCCGGGCATGCACATTTCAACGCCTTCGGGGAGCTTGATTACACCTGTAACGTCAGTTGTTCTGAAGAAGAACTGAGGTCTGTAATTGTTGAAGAAAGGTGTATGACGGCCACCCTCGTCTTTGGTAAGAACGTAAACCTCACCCTTGAAGCATGTGTGAGGATTGATAGTACCGGGTTTAGCGAGAACCTGTCCTCTTTCGATTTCGTTTCTCTGAACACCTCTGAGAAGAGCACCAACATTGTCACCGGCCTGAGCGTCGTCGAGCTGCTTTCTGAACATTTCGAGACCTGTGATAACAACCTTTCTGCGTTCGTCTGTAAGACCAACGATTTCTACTTCGTCACCAACGTGAGCAACACCTCTTTCAACTCTACCTGTAGCAACTGTACCACGACCTGTGATAGAGAATACGTCTTCGACAGGCATGATGAAGGGCTTGTCAGAGTCTCTTTCGGGTGAAGGAATGTAGGAATCTACAGCATCCATGAGCTCTTTGATGCAAGCATATTCGGGAGCATCGGGATCTGTGGAAGCACTTTCGAGAACCTGGAGAGCGGAACCTTTAACGATAGGTGTATCGTCACCGGGGAAGTCATATTCAGAAAGAAGATCTCTGATTTCCATTTCAACAAGCTCGAGAAGCTCGGGATCGTCAACCTGATCAACCTTGTTCATGAATACTACGATGTAGGGAACACCAACCTGTCTTGCAAGAAGAATGTGCTCTCTGGTCTGGGGCATTGGGCCGTCTGCAGCTGAAACAACAAGAATAGCACCATCCATCTGAGCAGCACC
>JAEDEG010000058.1 GCA_016293435.1 Clostridia bacterium | reverse complement strand
GGACACCCTGATTAAGAGTCAGGTGCTCTACCAACTGAGCTAATGGTGCATATATTAAGCTGTTTTGTTAACCAACATTAGACATTATACTCGTTTTGGCACTAAATGTCAAGAGGTTTTTTATAAAAATAAAAGAAATTTCTGAATTTCAACATAATAGAAGTAAATTACGACCATAATTGTTGCTGTTTTGGTTATAAATACCAGAAGAACTGTAAAAAATTTGACTTTGTCCACTCTTTTTATTATAATTAACATATAACTAAATTATGTATGAATGAGGTATTTTTTTGAATAAGTCAGTTGGTATTATTTGTGAATACAATCCCTTTCATTTTGGTCACCGATATCACATTGCCGAAGCAAAAAAGCTGAGTGGATCGGACACTGCCGTATGCATAATGAGCGGCAGTATGGTACAGCGCGGCGAGTGTGCAATTTTTGATAAGTGGTGCAGAGCAAAAGATGCAATAGACGGCGGTGCCGATTTGGTTGTTGAACTTCCGGCATATTATGCATTGCAGTCGGCCGAAAATTTTGCATACGGTGCTGTCAGAATTTTAAACGACATGGGTGTAACAGACTCAATTTGCTTTGGTTCGGAGCTTGGTGATATTTCTATGGCGGAGCAGTGCGCCGAACTTGCTGCTCATCCCTCCGACGAGTATAAAGAAGCTTTGGGGGCAAAGCTTGATAGCGGCAGCGGATATCCCACCGCTTGCGAATATGCGCTCAGACAGTGCATTCCTTCTTTGCCAAAAAATTTTTTTTCGCCCAACAATATTCTCGGTATGTGCTACATTGGCGCAATCAAAAAGCTTTCATCCCCAATGAAAGTATATACCGTAAAGCGCAACAACGACTACCATTCCGGTGAATCTGCCGACCAATATAAAAGTGCGTCTGCTATCCGCGGTATGATAAAAAGCGGCGATGATTATATGCAGTATGCACCGGATTATTCCGATAGGAATATTCATCTTTTAAAAAATGCCGAAAGCTATATTCTCGGATTTTTTCGAAACGTGTCCTCCGATTCACTTTGCGATATAAAGGGCTATGAGGAAGGGCTTGCCAATCTGATAATCAAAACTGCGGCAAAGTCGACCACTGTTGAAGCACTTTTTGAGGCTTGTGTTTCCAAAAGATATACACTTCACCGCATAAAAAGATTTTGCCTTTGCTGTATGCTTGGCATAAGAGGAGAGCATTTGCCCGAATATGTAAGAATCCTTGCCGCCGGCAACAAAGGTACGGAGATTATAAGAAAGATAAAAAAATGCTCAAAGCTTAGCGTTGTAACAAAAACCTCCGACTATAAGGGCGGCGCAATGTTTGAGATGGATATTGCCGCCACCGATCTTGCTTTTTTGTGTTCGGAAGATGTGAGCAAAAGAATATGCGGAATGGATTTTTTACGTTCTCCGGTTATAACTAAATTAAGATGTCCCCCGCCTCTATAGGCGGCGGGTGACATTTAATTTTTTCAGTGGGAGTTCAATCTCCCACTGAAAACGTTGAATGACGCGGCTTTGCCGCTTATTGAAATAAATAGAATAAATGCCCTCTCGGAATTATATAATTTTCTGAGGGGGTTTTTTTATGCAATCAACCGTAGCCTTTGATGCTTTTCCGTCATCTGAACTCAAATATAGATGGGATGACAGTCTTTTTTATATAGACTGCTGTTTGGAGTGCCCCGATGCCACGGGAGGCAAGCTGTATATAAATGCAGACTCCGGCGGTGAGCGGTCAAAGCTTTTTCTTGGCAGCCTTGCAACAGAGCGAGCATTGGTTTCAAAATCCTACCCCATGACATATCTTGCAGACGGAGGTATTTTACTTGATAGCATCACCTGTTTTTCGGTAGAAATGCCCGGAGGAGAAGTTTATCTGTCTCAAAGATTAGATGCACCCGACTCGGCAATTGCGGGCGCGGTTAGGGCACTCTCGGGTCTTTCGGATAGGGTGGACTACAGAGACGAAGCCGCATTTTGCATCAAAAAGATATCGGAATTTATAAAAACTCTTCCCCGGGCAGAGCTGCCCGCAATTCCACAGTTTTCGTGGCATAGGGTAGAGGATGTAAGGTGCACTTTTTCACTCACCTCCTTTGAGCATATTGTTTTTGATTCTGCATTTGTGCGTGCATTTGCCAACGGGGGAGAGTGGTATATATCACAAACTGAACAAAAAAACATTTTTGCTCTTTGTGTAGGCTGTCCCACATCGTATCCTCATCCTATGAGCAATGTGTCGGACTGTGCTTTTTTTGCCGAAAGCGCAGGGAAAAAATATTTTTGCGTGGGTATCGGGCTCTTTGACGACGGACAGTATTTTTGCCGCCTTTCAGATGATAAATTATTTATATAATTATGTTTGCAAAATATGGTGTGTTGTGATATAATAATCACAGAAAGCCTTGCAATGCAAGCTTATTTCTAAAATTGCCCGAGATGAGCTAAATTTACCATAAAGTATAAAAGACAATTTATTATATACAAAAATATTATGCAAGAGGTGTACAAATGAGAGTTTTAAATACCAATGTTAACCAACGTCCAAAAAAATACAGCCGATTTTCTGTACCCGGATTTCGCTCGGGTTCCATAATCAAAAAGCTGATTGCAACAGTGTACTACTGCTTTGTGGTGGTGTTTATGTGCACTCTGACATTTACCTTTTCCAAGGGTGATTTTTCGGGTGTGGGGGATGTGCTTTTGTTGATTGCAGTAGAAGTCGTAATTTTTGGCATTGTGGCGACGCCTGTAATAGCCATAGGCTTTTCGGATCATTATGATTGGCACGGCATAAAGCTTTTTTTGATAATAATAGTTCCCATATGTGTACTGTGGACACTGGGTCAGTGGATGTGCACTCTGTTCTCTATGCAGTATATAGAAAGCGTTAACCCTACTGAACGCCGGATTGAAGAGGTTGTTGATACCGATGAATCGGCACAAAGCGATGCAACAATAGATGCCAGAGTTGTTGAAAAAGAGATTAAAAACAATTCGGATAATAACCGTTAAGAATTTTTTTACAAGGAGATAAACTATGAAATTAATATCTTGGAATGTAAACGGACTCAGAGCCGTTGTCGGAAAAAACTTTATGGAAGCTTTTTGGGCTCTTGATGCAGATATTTTCTGCCTGCAGGAAACCAAGCTTCAGGAGGGTCAGATTGAGCTTGATTTGCCCGGATATAATCAGTACTGGAACTATGCCGAAAAAAAGGGTTATTCGGGAACCGCTGTTTTTTCAAAAGAAAAACCGATTGATGTTTCTCTCGGCATTGGAATGGACGAGCACGACCGCGAGGGAAGAGTAATCACTTTGGAATATGAAAAATTCTACCTTGTGTGCGTGTATACACCCAATTCGCAAAATGAGCTTCAGCGTCTTGACTATCGCATGAAATGGGAGGATGATTTCAGAGCTTATCTTTGCTCTCTCAAAGACAAAAAGCCGACTGTGGTATGCGGTGACCTCAACGTGGCTGCAGAAGAGATTGATCTCAAAAACCCAAAAGCCAATACCCGCAATGCAGGCTTTACAAATGAAGAACGCGAAAAATTTCGAGCTCTTAAGGCGGCGGGCTTTGTGGATACCTTCCGTCATTTTTATCCCGACATGACCGACATTTATTCGTGGTGGTCATACCGTTTCAGTGCGCGTAGCCGCAACGCGGGATGGAGAATTGACTACTTTCTCGCATCTGATGATATAAAAGACAATCTTTCCGATGCAAAAATTCATACCGACATACTCGGCTCTGACCATTGCCCGGTGGAGCTTTTGATGGATATATAACTTGACATAAAATACGGACAGCCCTCACGGACTGTCCGTCAACATAACAGGAGACTGCGATTATGAAAAACCACCTGCTTATTTCAAGCCGAATCTTCTTGTTATTTCCGATAGCAAGTCTCTTATTTTAAGACCCTGCGGACAAATTGCTTCACATTTTCCGCAGCCTATACAATCCGATGCTTTTCCGCCTTGAGAGGGCAATTTTTCTTTAGCTTCGCTATGTGTTGCTTTGGCGGAAAGATATGTGTTGTAGGCCTCAAATATATATGGTATTTTAATTTCCTTTGAGCATGTGGCAAGACAGTATTCACACTTTGTGCATTGTATCTGCCTGCATTTGCGTATGATATTTCTGAGATTCGCTGCGGCAAGCTCCTCGGCAGATGTGAAAGGCTTGAAGCCCTTTAGTGTATTTATATTGTCATTCATCATATCCATATTTCCCATACCCGAAAGCACCATGAAAACCCTTGGCAGCGATGCGGCATAGCGAATGGCAAACGATGCGAGACTTGCTCCGGGATTGAGCTCATTTACTATTTTTGCAGCCGCCTGCGGCAGATTAACCAGTGCACCGCCCTTTACCGGCTCCATGACAATAACCGGCTTATTATGCTTTTCGGCAATATCATAGCATTTTTTGCTCTGAACTCCGGGATCATCATAGTCGAGATAATTAATTTGAAGCTGTACGGCTTCAATACACGGATTTTCACAAAGTATTTTGTCCAAAATATCTGCCGTATCATGAAAAGACATGGCTATGTGTTTTATCTTGCCTTCTTTTTTTAAATTCTGCACTGTTTCAAAAGCTTTGCAGGCTTTGTATTTTTCGTAAGAATTTCGGTTCAACGCATGAAAAAGATAAAAATCAAAATATTCTACTCCGCAATTTTTCAGTTGACTTTCAAAAAACGGTACAATATCCTCTTCACGCTCAAAATATGGACTCGACAACTTGTTTGCCAACACAAAAGACTCTCTCGGGTGCCTTTTTGACAGACAATCCCTGATTGCAGTTTCGCTTTTACCGTCTATGTATCCGTGTGCAGTATCAAAATAGTTAAATCCGGATTCAAGATATTTGTCCGTCATGCGGCAAAACTCTTCATAATCTACCTTGTCACCGTTCATCGGCAGTCTCATACATCCAAAACCAAGACTTTTTCCATTATCAAAATTCATTATAATCCTCCTCATAGGCGCATCCTTGCGCCGCTTCTTCTTTTTGAAATTCGAGCTTGTCAAAAACGTCGCCCTCTATTGCAGCAATTTTGTCTATGGCTATTACTTCGCCGGTGTTTAAAATCAGTTCTCTTTCATAATAGCGGATTTTGACGATTTCTGCCTCAGTAGTTTTGTATTCTCCGCCTTCTTTTTTTTCATCCGGCACAAAAAATGTTATTTTAACAGTAGTGTCCATGTTGTCGCGCAGATAACACAGTTTTCTGTTTATTTCGTCTTTTTCATATTCATCAAGGTCTATGACCCTGTCGGTAAGCCTTGCCGTCTCGCTCACAGCTTCGTCATAGCCGGTAAGCGCCGCAAACGGTGCAAACTGTGCCGCTCTGTCGTGGTTGGACATATGCTTTCGCGTTTTAGACATCGGGCGCGGCATATTTATAATATCATCATATTTACCGGTTGAATCTGACATGGTTAACTCCTTTTAAGCCTTATGGCCGCCAATCTGACGGTTTCGTTCTATTGTTGTGCCACCGTCTTTGAGGTTTGTTCCCTTTAAAACGGCATTTTTTCCAAAACGGTTTTTGAGCTTTATCATTGTTTCCTGAATTTTTCGCTCTTTTTTCAGCTTGAGGTCTTTTTCGATGCGTTCTTTTTCCAGCTTTTCATAATCGGTAAAGAAATCCAGCTGTTCATATTGCGGAGGCGGTTCAACCATGTTTTCGTTTTTGACATGGTTTGCAACCACACTCATTCTTCTTACCAAGAGCATTTTGTCCACAATTTTGTCAAAAAGCTCCATAACTTTGTCCATAATAAGCAGGGTAGAGGATGTAAAACAGTCTATATTTATACTGCCGTGCGCTTGCTTGGGTATGGATCTGCCGTAGCGGTCGGTTGTGACCTCGCCTTTGTAATAGCTGCTTATGTGACTGTCGGTCAAATTGTCAATATCATATCCGACTGTGAGCACAATCTGGTCTGTCACAAGCCTTTTTTCTACCAGATCAAGCACCAGCAATTCGGTCATTTCTCTTGCAATTAGCTTTGCTTTTTCAAAATTGTAGGCGCAGTGGAGCACCTGACCTGAGCCCATGCTCCTGTTTTCGGGCACATATGATTTTATATCGGTTATGGTGCACGGCTCCCAGCCCCAAGCATGGTCTATGAGAAGCTCTGCATTTATCCCAAATAGCTTATACAGCTTTTTTTCACCGTATTCCGATGTGGAAAAGCGGGCAATATCACCCATGGTATAAAGCCCGTTTGCCTCAAGCTTTTTGCAATAGCCTTTGCCTATTCGCCAAAAATCTGTCAGTGGTTTGTGATTCCATAGGTTCTGTCGGTATGACATTTCATCAAGCTCGGCAATTCTCACACCGTTTTTATCGGGCGGCATATGCTTTGCAACAATATCCATGGCAATTTTGGCAAGGTACATATTTGTACCGATTCCGACTGTTGCGGTTATACCCGTGGTAGAGTGCACGTCGCGGATTATGGTTATGGCAAGCTCACGGGCGGTTTGACGATAGGTTTTTAGATATCCTGTTACATCAATAAAAACCTCGTCAATAGAATATACATGTATATCCTCGGGTGCAACATATTTTAAGTATATTTTATATATATTGGTGCTGTATTCCATATAATATGCCATTCGCGGCGGCGCAACAATGTAAGACAGCTCAAGATTGGGATTTTTGCCAAGCTCCGCCGCGTCACACGATTCTTTGTCAAAACGGTGGTATTTGGCTTTGGCTCGCCTTTCGGCATTGATTTTTCGCACAATCTGAATCACTTCAAAAAGCCTCGGTCTTCCCGGCACACCGCAGCTTTTAAGCGCCGGGGTAACGGCAAGACATATTGTTTTTTCGGTTCTGCTCGAATCTGCTACCACAAGATTGGTAGTTAAAGGGTCGAGCCCTCTTTCTACACATTCTACCGATGCATAAAAGGATTTTAGATCTATGCAGATATATGTTCTGTTTGTCAAGCTTATACCCCCTTTTGAATTGGCTGCCAAAGCAACCAAATTTTGCAATGATGGATTTGTATTTATTATATGTATTTATTATTATACTAAAAATAAAAAAATTTTGCAACTCGTATTTAGGGGAAATATAACTTAAAAAAATTTTTTTATATACTTCAATAAAAAATAATTTTATTAAATAAACCCATCCAAATCAAAGAGCTTACTTTGATTCAGATGGGTTTGGCAGATTCGCCGCTGCCTGCTTACAAATTTAAAATAGGGTTTATTCTTTTCCAAACAGCTGAATTAATCTTTCTGCAGCCAAGGCAGTATCTTCTACGCTTCCAAAGGTTGAAAAACGGAAATATCCCTCTCCGCAAGAGCCGAAGCCTTCGCCGGGTGTTCCGACAATTTGGGCTTTGTTTAGCAGAAAATCAAACAGCTCCCAGCTTCCCATATTGTTGGGGCATTTGAGCCAAATATATGGAGCGTTCTTGCCGCCTGTGTACCAAATTCCAACTTCATCCAAGGCTTCCATAAGTATTTTTGCATTGTTTTTGTATATTTTTATATTATCGTGAATTTGACGTTGACCCTCGTCTGTAAATACAGCGGCACCGCCCTTTTGTATTATGTAGGATACACCGTTGGTTTTGGTGGTACGGTTACGCACCCACATATCATTAAGATTCATACCGTTTCTTACAAGAGACTTTGAAATAACCGTATAGCCGAGCCGTGTACCGGTAAAGCCTGCGGTTTTAGAAAGAGAGCATATCTCTATGGCACAGGTTTGTGCATTATCAAGCTCAAATATACTGTGAGGTAAGGTTTCGTCTTCAATAAATGCCTCGTATGCAGCATCAAACAAAATAACAGAGCCGTTTTCATTTGCAAAGTCAACCCACGCTTGAAGCTGATCTCTTGAAAACACAGCGCCTGTCGGATTATTCGGTGAGCAGATATATAGAATGTCAGCTTTGATATTATCATCCGGTACAGGCAGAAATCCGTTTTCTTTGTTTGATGATAAATGTACAATTTTTCTGCCTGCCATAACATTTGCGTCTACGTAGGCGGGATATGCGGGCTCTATCACGAGGCAAGAGCTGCTGCGGTCAAATAAATCGAGAATATCACCAAGCTCATCACTTGCACCGCTTGAAACAAATACCTCGTCGGGCGAAAGCGCAACACCTCTCTTTTTGTAGTAATCGGCAATAGTCTGACGAAGAAAAGGCGCTCCGCATTCGGGCATATAGCCGTGGAAGCTTTCTTTTACAGCCTGGTCATCAACTGCTGTGTGCAAAGCCTTTATAACCTCATCGCACAAAGGAAGCGATACATCACCTATGCCCAATCGAAGCAGTTTTTTATCGGGATTGTTTTCAAGATAAGCCTTTGTTTTTTGAGCAATATTATAAAACAAATATGAATCTTTTAAGTTATTATAGTTTGTATTCGGTGTAATCATTCTATCGTTTCTCCTTCATAAACAAATTCTGCCGGACCTGTCATTGTAACGGTATAGTCGGGAGCAATACTAATTTTCAATGTTCCTCCGTCAAGAATAATCGATATATCTGTATCAAAAGAACAGTATCCATGAAAAATAGCTGCCGCAGCCGTTGCACAAGCACCTGTTCCGCAGGCCATGGTCACACCGCTTCCGCGCTCCCAAACACGCATACGAATTGCGGTAGGGTTAATTACCTGCGCAAACTCAACGTTGACACCGCCGTCAAAAGATGAGTGATGTTCAATTTTGGGACCAAGCTCCATAAGAGGAGCTTCTTCAATGTTATCAACAAATATTACTGCGTGTGGATTCCCCATTGATACGGGGGTACACATAACATCGGTTGACTCTGCCTTCAAATTCATTTTTGGTGAAACCTCGGCATGTCCCATATTGACGGATACAGATTTAACCTTGCCTGCCAAAACCGAAAGTGTAAGCTTTTTTATTCCGGAAAGTGTTTCTATATCTAAGTGTGTTTTATCTGTGTAGCCTTTATCATACACATATTTTCCCACACAGCGAATACCGTTTCCGCACATTTTGGCTTCTGTTCCGTCAGCATTAAAGATTCTCATTTTGAAATCTGCAACCTCGGAAGGGGATATATAAATCATTCCGTCTGAGCCTGCTCCAAAGTGCCTTTCCGAAAGCTTGACAGACAGCTCCTCGATATTTTCGGGCACTTGGCCATACACATATAAATAATCATTTCCAAGACCGTGCATTTTTGTAAAGTGCATAGTTTTTACCACCTTTCATCGTTTATTGTTGATACACCTATTGTCATTTCTTCGAGTACATCCAAAAGCACTCTTACTGTGTCTAAAGAAGTAAGCATAGTGACATTGTTTTCATTTGCACATCTTCTTATTTCTACCCCGTCTTCGTAATGAATACCCGACATAATTGCCCTTGTATTCATTACATAGCTTACATATCCGGCTCTTATTGCTTCAAGAATTTCGGTACTTCCCTCAGATAGCTTGCGCAATATTCTTGTTCTGATTCCCTTCTCCTTCAAAAAGTCTGCCGTTCCGATGGTGGCTTCTATATTAAAGCCCATATCATAAAATCGTTTTACCAAAGGAAGTGCTTCTTCTTTATCTTCATCGGCAAGTGTTACAACAACTGTTCCGTAGTTTTGCAGGTGTACGCCGCTTGCCGTAAGTGCTTTGTACATAGCGCGTGATAAATTTTCATCATAGCCTATGGCTTCTCCCGTTGATTTCATTTCCGGAGATAAATATGAATCCATGCCCGAAAGCTTTGAAAATGAAAATGCAGGAGCTTTTACATAAAAGCGCTTTTTCTCTCTTGGGTAAATATCGGTTATGCCAAGCTCCGACAAGCTCTTTCCAAGCATAACAAGTGTTGCGATATCGGCAAGACTGTAGCCTGTTGACTTTGACAGAAACGGAACTGTTCGGCTTGAGCGGGGATTTACCTCAATGATGTATACATTCTCGTCTTCATCAACAATGAACTGAATATTATACAGTCCCACAATACCAATTCCAAGGCCGAGCTTTTTGGTATATTTAAGTATTGTATCCTTTACTTTGTCAGATACTGTATATGTGGGATACACACTTATGGAATCGCCGCTGTGAACTCCGGTTCTTTCCACAAGCTCCATAATTCCCGGCACAAAAACGGTTTTCCCGTCACATATTGCATCAACCTCAAGCTCTTTTCCCTTGATGTATTTATCAACCAAAACGGGTTTGTCTTCGTCAATTTCGACCGCAGTTTTAAGGTAATGCACCAAATCCTTTTCTTTTGCCACAATCTGCATTGCCCGTCCTCCCAATACAAAGCTTGGGCGAACAAGCACGGGATATCCGATTTCTGACGCAGCCAAAATTCCTTCATCAATATTTGTAACAGCTTTTCCCTTTGGCTGCGGGATTTGAAGCTCTGACAGCAGCTTTTCAAAGGAATCTCTGTTTTCTGCTTTGTCAATGGCATCACAATCCGTGCCTATTATTTTAACCCCGAGCTTGGAGAGTGGTTCTGCAAGATTTACGGCAGTTTGACCTCCGAGTGTTACAATTACGCCCTCGGCACTCTCTAAGGTTATAATATTCATAACATCTTCGGGAGTAAGCGGCTCAAAGTAGAGCTTGTCACTTGTGGTATAGTCGGTTGAAACAGTTTCGGGATTATTGTTTATTATAATGGCTTCGTAGCCTGCTTCCTTAATGGTCTTAACTGCGTGAACGGTTGAATAATCAAATTCCACACCCTGACCTATACGAATGGGACCGGAGCCCAAAACAATAATCTTTTTTCTATCAGAAACCTTTGATTCGTTTTCACCCTCATAAGTAGAATAAAAATATGGAATGTAGCTGTCAAACTCCGAAGCACAGGTATCTATCATTTTATAAACGGGAAAAATGTTTTCTTCTTTTCTCATTTTCAAAATATCGTTTTCTGTAAGACCCCAAAGCCTTGCTATTTCTTTGTCGGAAAATCCCATTTTCTTTGCCTTTATAAGCTGCAGGGTGTTTTTTGGTCCGGCTTTAAGAGTAGCTTCTTCATCTGTGATATTTTTTAAGCCGTTTATAAAGAATTTGTCTATGCCTGTAATTTCACAAATTCGCTCTACCTCTGTATCACGGCGCAAAAGCTCTGCTATGGCATAAATACGGTCGTCTGTACCGATTGCAATATATGAAAGCAATTCATCTGTCGCCGTATTATCAAACTTATTGTGATGAAGATGCCATACCCCGATTTCCAATGAACGGATTGCCTTTAAAAGACTTTCTTCAAAGGTTCTGCCTATTGACATAACCTCGCCTGTGGCTTTCATTTGTGTGCCGAGATTGTTTTTGGCATCGGTAAACTTGTCAAACGGAAATCTGGGCATTTTAGTTACAACATAATCAAGAGCAGGCTCAAAGCAAGCCGGAGTATTGGCAATTTCTATTTCGTCGAGTGTCATACCAATACCTATTTTTGCCGATACTCTTGCAATAGGATAGCCGCTTGCTTTTGATGCGAGAGCCGACGAGCGGGATACTCTCGGATTTACTTCAATCAGATAATACTGAAAAGAATTGGGATCAAGTGCAAACTGAACATTACATCCGCCCTCAATTTTAAGCTCACGAATAATTTTGAGTGCACTGTCACGGAGCATATGATATTCCTTGTTTGTAAGTGTCTGTGACGGACATACAACAATGGAATCGCCTGTGTGAACACCAACGGGATCGAGATTTTCCATATTACAAATGGTGATTGCCGTATCGTTTTTATCACGTATTACCTCATATTCAATTTCCTTAAAGCCTTTAATGCTTTTTTCAATCAAAACTTGATGAACGGGCGAGAGGTAAAGGGCGTTTTTCATGATGCTCAAAAATTCCTGTTCGTTGTCGGCAAAACCGCCTCCTGTTCCACCCAAGGTAAATGCAGGACGAAGCACAACAGGAAACCCGATTTCTTTTGCAATTTTCAATCCGTCTTCTATTGAATTTGCAATGTCAGAGGGTAATACAGGTTCACCAATCGATTCGCACAGCTCCTTAAACAGCTCTCTGTCTTCGGCTCTTTCAATGCTTTCGGAGCTTGTTCCCAAAAGCTCTGTGCGACATTCCTTTAAAATGCCTTTCTTTTGAAGGCTCATGGCAAGATTAAGCCCCGTTTGACCGCCTATACCCGGCAAAATTGCATCGGGACGTTCGTGCCTTATAATCTTTGCAATATATTCCAGATTTAAAGGCTCCATATATACCTTGTCGGCAACCGTGGTATCTGTCATGATGGTTGCCGGATTTGAATTGCAAAGAATTACGGTATAGCCTTCTTCCTTAAGAGCAAGGCAGGCTTGTGTTCCTGCATAGTCAAATTCGGCTGCCTGTCCGATTACAATAGGGCCCGACCCTATTACGAGCACCTTTTTTATATCATTTCTTTTAGGCATTAGGCTCTCCTCCCTCCATAAGCTTTGCAAACTCATCAAATAGATATGTGCTGTCCTGCGGACCCGGTGCACTTTCCGGGTGATATTGCACAGAGAACACTCTATCTTTTTTACATTCTACACCTTCAACGGTATTATCGAGCAAATTTATATGAGTAATCTCAAGACCCGTTTTGCCGATTGAGTTTGAATCTACGGCATATGAGTGGTTTTGAGACGTAATTTCAATTTTATTGGTTTTCAAATTTTTTACCGAGTGATTCCCGCCTCGATGACCGAATTTAAGCTTATATGTTTTTGCACCGTAGGCAAGAGAAATAATCTGATGTCCAAGACATATTCCAAACATGGGGTATTTGCCTATAAGCTTTTTAATTGTTTCTATTGTCTGCACAACATCTTGGGGATCTCCCGGTCCGTTAGATATAAACACGCCGTCGGGATTTAAGCTTTCAATGGTTTCGGCGGATGTATTGTATGGAACAACACTTACACTGATGCCTCTTTTATTAAAGGAACGTAAAATGTTTTTCTTCATTCCGCAATCTATACATACAATGTGATGCTTTGGGTTAGGCACCGGATACAGTAATATATCTTTTGGACTTACCGTTGATACGGCATCCTTTGGAATATCGGTTCTCTTTAGTATCTGCATGGCGTCGGCCTTGCTTGTTTCTATGCCGGTTATAAGCACCTTGCGTGTGCCCTCGTCACGGATAGAACGAGCAATCTGTCTTGTATCAACTCCGTATATTCCGGGGATTTTATATCGCTTCATTGTATCTGACAGACTTTCGACACTTCTGAAATTGGAGGGATCGTCATTATATTCTCTTACAATAAGTGCGCCAATGGAAGGAGTTTCTGTTTCAAAATCATCTGCACATATCCCGTAGTTGCCTATTAACGGATAGGTCATAACAACAGCTTGATATGTGTATGACGGATCGGATAAGATTTCTTGATAGCCAACCATAGAAGTATTGAAAACAATTTCACAGACCTTATCACACATATCGCCAAAACCATATCCTTCGTACTCGCTTCCGTCTTCTAAAATGATTTTTCTGTTAAAATCCATTTTCATCTTTTATACCTCGCTTCCTTTTGAAATTTTTTGCTCAAATCGATTTTTAGGAGCACCCGGTAAAACTCTTGTCGGATAAATTCCGTCAAAGCAAGCACTGCAAAATTCATTTGAATCTATTAATTCCGAAAGCCTTTCTTTTGGGAAAAAACCTAAAGAATCTGCACCTATCATTTTTGCTATTTCCCGTATGCTGTATTTTGATGCAATCAGATGCTCCTCCGAATCTATATCTGTTCCGTAGTAGCATGGGTGCAAAAACGGAGGAGCCGAAACTCGCATATGAATTTCCTTTGCGCCCGCTTCGCGAAGAAGCTTTACAATTCTTCCGCTTGTTGTACCTCTTACAATAGAATCATCTATAAGAACAATACGTTTGTCCTTTACTGTGCTCTCGACCGCGCTAAGCTTTATTCTCACTTGGTCAACACGACTTTCCTGAGTGGGAGATATAAAGGTTCTGCCGATGTATTTATTTTTTATAAGACCTATTCCGTAAGGTATGCCTGATTTTTCGGCAAAGCCTAAGGCCGCGTCAAGCCCCGAGTCGGGAACTCCGATTACAACATCGGCCTCTGTAGGATAGGTTTGTGCCAAAATCCTGCCTGCCTTTCGTCTTGCTTCGTGTACGCTTTTTCCGTCTATTTTGGAATCCGGTCTTGCAAAATAGATATATTCAAAGATGCAGGTCTTTTTGGGTTTGGTATTACAATGAGTCGTAATAGAAGATAGTCCGTCCTTTGAAAATACAAGAATTTCTCCCGGGAGCAAATCTCTGATAAATTCGGCACCCACAGCAGAAAGTGCACAGCTTTCCGAAGCTATGATGAAGCTCCCGTCTGCACATTTGCCGTAACAAAGAGGTCTGAATCCATACGGATCACGGCAGGCAATTATCTTTTGAGGTGACATTACGCAAAGGGAATATGCTCCGTCAATGATATTCATTGTTTTTTCTATTGCTTCTTCAATGGATTTCGATTTGAGTCTTTCCCTTGTGGCAATATATGCAATTGTTTCGGTATCACTTGTTGTATGAAAAATTGCGCCGTCAAGCTCCAGTTTGTTCTTAAGCTCATAGCTGTTGGAGAGGTTGCCGTTATGAGCGATTGCCATTTTTCCTTTTTGGTGATTCACTTCGATAGGCTGACAGTTCTTTCTGTCAGAGCCGCCTGTTGTACTGTATCTGACATGGCCGACAGCCATATTTCCTTTGGGGAGCTTTGACAAATTATTGCTGTCAAATACATCTCCCACAAGCCCGAGATCTTTGTACGAATAGAACAAACCGTCATCATTAACTGCAATGCCGCAGGCTTCCTGTCCTCTGTGCTGCAGGGCATACAGTCCGTAATATGTAAGAGTTGCAACATCGGTATACCTTGGTGAAAATATTCCGAAAACTCCGCATTCTTCGTGTATGCTCATTGGTTTTCCCCCTCATGTTTTTCAACAGATGCTCCTATAAAGCCTATAAATAACGGATGTGCTTTATTGGGACGGCTTTTAAATTCGGGGTGAAATTGTACTCCTACATAAAACGGTCTGTCTGTGAGCTCTACTGTTTCGACCAATCTTTCATCGGGTGACAAGCCGCTGAGTGTCAAGCCCTTTTCCTTTATAATGTCACGGTATTCGTTATTAAATTCGTAGCGGTGTCTGTGTCTTTCTGAAATAAGATCAGATTCATACAAACGCTCCATTGTTGTTTTTGGTGCAATTTTGCAGGGGTAGCTGCCAAGTCTTAAAGTACCGCCCTTGTCAACACCGTCACTTTGTCCCGGCATAAAATCTATTACCTTTGATTTGCATTGTTCATCAAACTCACCGGAGTTGGCATCCTTAATTCCTGCAACATTTCTCGCAAATTCTATAACTGCTATCTGCATACCGAGGCATATTCCGAAATACGGGAGCTTTCTTTCTCTTGCAAACCGAGCCGCCAAAATCATTCCTTCAATGCCTCGGCTTCCAAATCCGCCCGGAACCAATATTCCATCAAGCTTTGAGAGAACCTCCCTGTAATTTGTTTCTGTGATATTTTCGGAATCAATCCAATGAATATCAATATGGGTGTTATGGTAATA
>JAEDEG010000213.1 GCA_016293435.1 Clostridia bacterium | reverse complement strand
GGTCTTGCCATAGATGCAGGCTCCTATGCAGGCTCAGGCGGAGGCTGGGGAGGCGACCACTTCTACAATTACTACACTCGTACTGTAGCCAAAAACGGCATGCTGGTATATGACCCGAGTGAACAGTTTTATGTAAATTATTTTGACAAAACCGGAAAGCTGCTCTCAAATGACGGCGGTCAGTTTAACGCCCAAACCGTCAGCACCTACGAAGAGTATTTGTCAAATCCCGATGAGGCAAAAACCGAAGCTTGGTATGTGGGTCCCAACGAAAAGACACCCGAATTTTCACTCCTAAAAACCAACATCACAGGCTCCTACGGAAACAACAAGGTCAAAAATCATGAACGCTCCATGGTGTTTATTGATTTGGACAATGACGATTATCCCGCGGCACTTGTTGTATTTGATGATATAACCTCAGCCGATAAGACCTTCAAAAAATCGTGGATAATGAACACTGTTTTAGAGCCCCAAATAAACGGAAATACAACCACTGTAATCCGCAATGACGACGGCAACAACGGCAAGCTCGTCAACAAAACCATGCTCCCCGAAAGCGTTACAATCCAAAATGTCGGCGGTGCGGGCAAAGAATCCTTTGTAGACGGAGTTAACTACGAAACCAAGCCCAACACAGAGGGCATAAAATGGGAGGCGGGAAGCTGGCGCTTTGAGGTATCTCCAACCAATGCAAAGGAGCATGACTATTTCCTCAACTCCATGTATGTAACCGACTACGACCGCAATTTGCCCGAGCTTCCCATGTACAAAGAGGATGCCGACAAATTCTACGGTGTAACACTTAGAGACAGGGCAGTATATTTTTCAAAAAATGATGCTCTAAACGGCACTGCATACCTAACTCTCAGAGATAACGGCTACTCGGAGGTAAAATGTCTTGTAAGTGATGTAAAGCCCGGATTGTGGAAGGTGACAAATACTGCCGATTCAAGCTCTGTAATCTACAGAGTAGAGGAAGACGAAAACACCCTCTACTTCAGAGGCGCACCCGGCACCTATCGCATTGACAAGGCTTATTCGGGAGCTGCAAACGAAATTGAATATGCCGAAATGACAAAACCTCGCTACGGCGACTTTATGGTATACACAAACTCAAGAAAGATGTTTTATGCATTGACCAAGCCCACGGTTATTCAAAATGGCACTTACCTTGTTCCCATCAGAGATATACTCGAAGCCGAAGGCTATACTGTCACATATAACAATGGAGTAATAACCGCCGACGATGGTGATTTCCAATACAAATTCTCCGTTGGCTCCGCTACTCTCTATACAAACGGAGAAGTATCTCAGATGAGTGCTGCACCCGTTATCAGAAACGGTTCTGCCTATGCAAATCTGGATGACTTTAGCTCATTCAAAACAAAATATGATGCAAAAGCAAAAATTCTGTTTGTGACCTCGAGAAACTTTAAAATATACAAGGAATTTGGCATTGACAGCTATATTCTTCCCGTAAGTGTAGTGGCATCAGGCAACGATGGTAATGTAGAGGCCAACATGATAGATGCAAGCATGTCTACAAGATGGAGCAGTGATGCAATCGGAGCCAATGCAATCTTTACTCTCGATAACGTGTATGACATAAGCTCTGTAGCCATTGCCTTCTATTCGGGCAATGTAAGAAGCACAAAGTTCAAAATCGAGCTTAGCACCGACGGTGTTAATTACACCGAAGCCTATAGCGGTGAATCCTCAGGAACTACCGCAAATCCGGAAATGTTTAAGCTTACAACTCCCGGAAAGGCAAAATATATCCGCTTCACCTGCTATGGTAACAACCTGAACAACTGGAACTCCGTAAGCGAATTTATTATACCAAAGGGGGAATAAGCACATGAAAAAGTTTTTAGGCATATTATTCATATTGATATTTGCTGTTTCTTCATTAAATGTAAGCGCTGCTGATTTTAATCTTGATGATTATACCTACGAAATAGGAACAGGCTTCGATGTTAATTTTAACGAAGATTTCAGCAAGATACTAAATATTGGTTCGGCAGGCAGTGCCGGTGTTATGGAGACTAACGTGGTAGATATCAGCGAAGACCTCGCAAACCCCGACTATGCATCATACGGCAATGCATTAAAAATGTCGGTATCGGGCAAATTTGATACTGCACCTTACTTAGGTACTGCACAAAAGCCGCTTACTCTAAAGGAAACCAAAAACAAAATAATGATGCTTTCTATGGATTTGGCGCTTTCTGATCCTACAAAAGGCATCTATTTCATGGCAACGCGTGCATATACAGATGAAAATGATGAAACAAAATCAGACTGGGTATCCGGATCTACTCAGTTTGAAATTCAAAAAGGAACCGGAAAGCTAAAGGCTGCAGGCGAATTTGTTAAAGACATTGGCGGCAGTGACATGGTGATAGAGCCCAATGTTATGCATAACTACAAGGTTATATTAGACATACCCGCAAAAATGTCATATCACTTTGTAGACGGCAGATACGTTAAAAGCACCGATATGTCAAAAAACGGCATTGTTGGATTTATGAGACACAACACAACAACAGCAAATGAATTTGATAAAACAGAGTATTACTACTTTGATAATGTAGCAGTCAGAGCTCTTGTTTTGCCAAATACGGCTTCTCTCGACATAGGCGGAGCTGCATTAACAGAGGTTCCCTATGATTTATCAGAGCTCAAATTGTCATTTTCACAAGCTGTCAGCGAAAAAAGTCTGTCTTCTGTAAGCCTCAAAACCAAAGACGGCGCTGATGTAAGCTTTACTCCAAGCTTATCAGGTGATGCCAAAACCTTGACATTAGGCTCTGTAGAGCTTTTGCCCAATACTGAGTATGTGCTCGATATTTCGGATATCCTTACCGGGGATAACGTTCCGTTAAAAGAGGACTGCAAGGTTTTCAGCCTCAAAACCTGCAAGCTTCCGTTCTCTTTGCGCTCGGCTGAATATGAAGACGGCACACTCACTGTAACCGTTAACAATCGTACACAGGAAAGCAAAACCGCCTTTTTTATGGCAGGTATATATGACGGCAACGAGCAAGTT
>JAEDEG010000212.1 GCA_016293435.1 Clostridia bacterium | reverse complement strand
TTCATTACTTGTTTGTGCCTTGAGAGAAGCGAAAGGAATGGGTTAAAATATGAAAGCAGAATATATTTCAAAAATAAAAGACGGTAGACAAGATGGTGCTATCAGTAAGGCTTATTTATTTAGTTTCAACCATAAGGGTGAATGTACAGTATATCAAACGAAATCTCTTGAAAGCGTAAAAAATGGTGAAGCTGAGGTTTTTGCAGAGTTTACTCTTGATAAAAATGATATAATTATGCCTCATAGCAATTCTGTAATGTTTGGAAAAGAATATTATGATGAAAAAGATGAATTTCCGTTACTCTATACCAACATATACAATAATTATGCTAATGCTGACAATAAATTAAAAGGTGTGTGCCTGGTTTATAGATTGCAAAGAAATGAAAGAGAGTTTACCTCAACACTTGTTCAAATCATTCAAATAGGATTTGTTGAAGATGAAAACCTTTGGAAGTCTGCGGGAGAAAATGAGGATGCAAGACTGTACGGCAATTTTACGATTGATGCAGAACAAGGTGTTTTATATGCTTTTACAATGAGAGATAATACTAATTCTACAAGATATTTTTCTTTTGAACTGCCTAAGGTGAATCAGGGTAAAATATGTGAAAAATATAATGTAAAAAAGGTTGTTTTAACTCAAGCCGACATTATACAATATTTTGACTGCGATTATCACCATTTTGTTCAGGGTGCAAGTTGCCATAATGGAAAAATATATTCTTTGGAAGGATTCACAGACAGCGTGGAGAATCCACCTGCTATTCGTATTATTGATGCCAATCTTAAAAAAGAGATTGTTTATAAACAGTTTAAAGAGCTTGGGAACAATATTGAACCGGAAATGATTGATTTTGATGATGATATTTGTTATTATATCGATCATAATGGCAATGTGTACAAATTGTTTTTTGAATAAAGTGGGACGGTTCTGATATATTTTTACTTGTGTCAAGTCCATATAATTTAAAAGATTAGTCTGCCGATAAATAATATTTACATATACTGTCGGATGCGAGAAAATCCAGTATTCTCGCGGGTTTCGAAGGGTTTTGTTCAAGGAAAAATCCGGTGGAAAATTAAGGGAAAATAGTAGGGCCTAATATTCACTGTTTTTCTGATTTGACGCGAGTAATAAGAGTAAATAATATTATTGAAAAGGAAATACATATGAAGAAAATTGTAGTAGCAATAGACTCATTTAAAGGAAGTCTTACAACATTTGAAAGTGGAAAAGCAGTAAAAGAGGCTGCTGAAGAAGTTTATTCAGATATATCAACTATTATATCGCCAATTGCAGATGGAGGTGAAGGAACAGTTGAGGCAATCATCGCAGCCAACAAGGGCGAGATTGTCAAAACAACTGTTCGTAATCCCCTTGGAAAAGTAATTTCGGCAAATTATGGGTATATACCAAAAACAAAAACAGCAATTATTGAAATGGCTGCTGCCGCAGGCATTACTCTTATAAAAGATAATCAACGCAATCCGATGAATACAACAACCTATGGCGTAGGAGAAATGATTTTGCACGCAATATCAAAAGGATGTCGAAGATTTATTATTGGTATAGGTGGTAGCGCGACTAATGATGGTGGAGTTGGAATGCTTCAAGCTCTTGGTTTTGAATTTTTGGATGAAAACGGAAAACAAGTTGTGCCTGGAGCTAAAGGACTTAAAGATATTGCAACCATTAGGAAGGAAAATGCAGCCAAAGAATTGAAAGAATGTTCGTTTTGTGTTGCCTGTGATGTGAAAAATGTTTTATGTGGAAACGATGGTTGTAGTGCAATTTATGGCCCACAAAAAGGAGCAACCCCCGAAATGATAAAAAATATGGATTTATGGCTTGAAAATTACGCTAATTTGACAAAGAAAGTTATTCCAATTTCTGATGCTAATATGCCAGGAACAGGTGCTGCAGGCGGATTGGGATTTGCTTTAGTGTCATATTTAGATGCAACACTCGAATCTGGAATTGAACTTGTTATGAGAGAAACAAATCTTGAAAATCACATAAAAGATGCTGATATAGTAGTTACAGGTGAAGGCAGACTTGATGGTCAGTCATATATGGGGAAAGCACCCATAGGTGTTGCAAAACTCGCCAAAAAGTATAATAAGCCGGTTATTGCCTTTTCTGGTTGTGTTACAGATGATGCTGTTGTTTGTAATGAGCATGGTATTGATGCTTTTTTCCCGATTGTAAGAACGCCGTGCACATTAGAAGAAGCTATGGATATTAATAATGCCTATAAGAATTTAAAAGATACCGCATGTCAGGTGTTTCGATTGATTTGTATGGGAAGTAAAAACAGATAAACATACATATAAAATCATATCGAGTTATCCTTGTGTCAAGTCTATTCAATTTAAAAGATTAGTCTGCCGATTTATAATATTTACATATATCATCGGGTGCGAGAAAATCCTGTATTCTCGCAGGTTCTGATGAAATTTGTTTATGAAAAATTAGTTGAAAAAATAGGGAAAAGTTAGTAGGTCCTATTAATCACTGTTCTCCTGACTTGACATTAGCTTGGGGCGGCATTGTAGGTCCGGATAAGAGAATAGTCGACCTGTCAAGTCACAAAACAACAGACAATCTTATAAAAAATAAGGTATTCACAGTAAGCATAGCCGATGCAGAGTATATAGCTGAATGTGATTATGTGGGTTTGGTTTCGGCAAAAGATGAAACCGATAAAATGGAAAAAGCAAATTTTACAACGATAAAAAGTGATTATGTGAATGTGCCGATTGTAAACGAACTTCCCCTGACTTTGGAGTGCGTTCACGGAGTGCTTTTACGGATGAACAGAAGTATTGAGGTCGAGGGAACATATGGAGTAATCAAGTGGGATAGAGAATATAAAAGGGTAAGAAGATGGTTAAAATCAGTAATTTTTAAATTTACTGCAATATGCTGTTGTTGTAACCCACATAAATACCATATTAAGAAGCAAAAGTCGCAATTAGCAGCATAAAAGGAATATAGGAAAGGGGCAATCCCTCATTTTGTGTAAACCTCAAATTTGGCTCCAAAATGATAATATAATCTAAGTGAATTTT
>JAEDEG010000211.1 GCA_016293435.1 Clostridia bacterium | reverse complement strand
CCGTCTTCGTTGTAGTAGCATAGTTCAAAGCCTAAATTACATTCCTCAGCGATAACCGCATAGAGGGTTCGTGTTTCTTCAATATAGTATTCTGAAGGCTTTTGACCCAGTGAATGCATATATTCAATAACAGGGCTCTTGTCGATTATTACTGTCAGCTCCGTTTTGGAAAGCTCGGTGTGCAAAACCTCGTTTGCTTCTTCAATCTCATAAAGCGTCTCTAACCATTCTTTTATTGCAGCTAAACCGCTATTTTTTACACGTTCAATCTGAGGTGCGTAAAAAAGCCTTGTGTAGTCTGAGAGGAATTCTGCAACTGCTCTGCCACCGAATTTGGAAGCGCAATAACTTAGGGCAAGGTCACCTAAAAGGTGAAAGTCGCGATGCAGATATTTGTTGTCATCACTTTTCATGTCGATGACTTCAACACCATCTTCACCCTCATACATTTCTTTTAATTTGTCATCTGAAATATTTCTCCAGTCAAAATCAGGCTTATTACCCTTTTCAAAAAGAAGTGAACGGCACTGTGCCTTGTCAATATCGGAATTGTCCCTTATGTATTCAATATCATAGTTTTTTAAAACTCTCTCATATATAACATTGCAGTGTGAGCAGTAGTCATAATATGGCTCTATATGTTTTAGGGAATTAAGCATTCCTCTTGAAGGGCAGTAGCGCATGTGGGAAAATTTGAATTTCTTTTTGTTATGTCCTAATTCAAAAAGGTCGCAGGCTTCCTCGGTAAGGGTATGCCCCCAGTATGCAATTGCCCCCTCATATCCGCCAAGACGGTCACATTTATATGCAAGCGAATTTGGGTTTGTTTTGTCGCCAATGCTGTTGTCGGATATATATATCCAGTATTCCATTACGGCATCGTGTCCGCCTCTTTTTTCAAGAAACTTAAAAAACTCGCTGTAAAGCGGTATAAACTCTGTACAAGAAATCATTTATTAGCCTTCTTTCTTCAATAAGCGGCAAAGCCGCGTCATTCAACGTTTTCAGTGGGAGATTGAACTCCCACTGAAAAAATTAAATGTCACCCGCCGCCTATAGAGGCGGGGGACATCTTAATTTAGTTATATTTCACCTATTGTGTGCATTATGTCGTTCAAAACTTTTTTGGCTTCATCGGTTATTGGCAGGCAGTAATCTTGATGAAAGTTTCCTTCGCAGCCAAGCTGATTCATACAATAGGTAAACGACATCATCAAACCGTGAGCAATCATAGTGTCTCGCAGCAAAAGTATGTTGTCCAAATATTTGCGTGCTCCCGTATAATCGCCAGATTTTATGCAATCATACATTTTTCTGCCGTTACGGGGAGTGCATGAGAACATACCGTCAAGATTTTTACATATTCCCATCATATTTGCATAGTCAAAAGAATCGAGTCCGCTGTAGAAGCACCCAAAGCCGGCGTCAGGATATTTTCTGCCGATTGCCTGAATCATTTCCCAATCGGCAGTCTTGATGCCTTTAATGTTGGGGTGGTCAATGAGCCTAACAATTACAGCAAGAGTAATCTTGGTTTTGGTTACAACAGAAAGGTCATATAGATACAAAGGATATGGAGATGCATCTGCAATTGATTTGAACCAGTTGACCATCTGCGGATTGTCCAACACTGCATAATATGGTGTTGTGAGTACAACGCCGTCAATTTTAGCGTTGCCTATCATATCTATTTTTTCCTTTACTTTTACTATAGAGTTGTCCATAATTCCCACAAAGAGAGGAAGTTTGGCGGCAGTTTCATCAGCAGCCACACGAACAATATCGGCATAGGCAGAGTTTTTTATGTATGCTTCAATGCCCATGCTGCCCATGAGAAGCAAACCCGACGCACCCGCATCAATTTGCTGCTTGATGTGCTTTCGCAAAGATGCTTCAACAAGGTTGCCGTTTTCATCTAAAGGGGTCCCGAGAGCGGTATAAAAACCATTTGTAAATTTCATAAGATTCTCCAATCTGCTGTGTTTCAAGCAATTTATTTTAAACTATAGTTATTTTAATGCATATGAAAAGGATTTGTAATATTATCAAAGGACTATTTTTCAAAATCCATGTCCTTATTTTGCATTTTAATTTGCATTTTATTACAAAAAAGATTATAATTAATATATTAGCCTGTGGAGGTGATAAACTATGCTTGCTTCAAAAATATATAAATTTAAAATATCAGACATGGACTTCACGGTAACAATTGACAATTCTTTTACCGTAACTCCGGCTCAGATTTCTTCTGCTGAAGGTAAAGCTGTTAAAAACATGCACTGTCACGCTCTACACGAGCTGTTTTTTGTGAAAGATAAGTCGCTTATTGTTCTCACCGAAAATGAGCCGCTTGAATTTAAAAATTGTGTGGTGTGTATTCCACCGCTTTTTACACACAATTCAATAAGACACGATGACCTGAGAATATTATTTTCCTACAAAATCACCTCAAAAAAGCCGTGCAGCTTTGCAGTTTTTTTGAACTCTCTTTTTTCTGCATCTGCACCTATTGCCGTAAATATTGATGATACGCTCGGTGTGTGCTTTAAGCAGTTGATCAGTCTCATTCACGTTTCAGACAAGTTATCCGATGAAATTGTCACATCTGTTTTAAGGCTGATATTTTTTAATATATACAGTTGTAATGCAGATATAAAAAAAAGCAGAGGTTCAGAAGCACGCGACAGTTATCTGATTACAATAGAAAGCACTCTTAACGATTATCAAAAAAATATTAATTTGCAGTATATGGCCGATGCACTCAATCTGAGCACAAAACAGACATCAAGAATAATCAGAAAAAATTATAAGTGCACATTAGCTGAGCTTATAACCATGAAAAGGCTGGGTGTGGCATGTGCAATGCTTGCAAACAGTGACCTGCCGGTGTCAGATATTGTGGAGCACATTAATTTTGCATCGGAGAGCTATTTTTATCATCAATTCAAAAAAGCATACGGATGCACACCGCTGAAATATCGAAAAAGAAAGCAGGAAAACATATAACTAAATTAAGATGTCCCACGCCTCTATAGGCGGCGGGTGACATTTAATTTTTTCAGTGGGAGTTCAATCTCC
>JAEDEG010000057.1 GCA_016293435.1 Clostridia bacterium | reverse complement strand
TAATTTATATGAGGTGATGATTTATGATTAATGAGAATTTTCTTACTCAAAAAATTGGTGATATAGTATTCTTATGGATTTTTGGAAGGAGTTATGTGTTTTGGATATTGTAGTTGATAATATTGCTTTGGCTGGTTTATATTAGGAGACATAATTATGATTTTTGATAATGCAGTTTTTATTAAACCCGATGTGGAATTTATACGTGAATACACGGGCAGAAACTATGCTCCGATGTTTCGTAAGAAAATACACCTTGAAAACACCGATGATGCTGTATTGTATGTGTGTGGTCTTGGCTACGGATACTACTACATAAACGGAAAAAAAGTCAGCGATGATTTATTTACCGCACCTATGAGCGACTACCGCAAAACTCTGTGGTACAATAAATATGATGTTTCTCATCTTCTGAAAAAAGGGGAGAACACAATAGCTGTAATATGCGGAAACGGATGGTACAATGAAGACATCGAGAGTGTGTGGTATTTCGATAAGGCACCGTGGAGGGATTTGCCTAAATTTATTATGCGCCTAACTGTTGGTGGCAAAACCGTGCTTGTTTCGGATGATTCGTGGAAGTGCAAGCCGGAGAGCGCAACATACTTCAATGCCCTCAGAAGCGGTGAATATTTTAATGCAAATCTTTATGAACCTGAATGGAATCAGGAAAGCTATGATGACACACTTTGGGAAAATGCCTTGAAAGATGTTACGCCTCCAAGCGGTGCGTTCAGAGAATGTAAATGCGAGGCAATTCGCGAATTTGAGGTATATGAACCTGTTGAAACTATAAAGGTTACCGACAAGAAATATGTTTTTGATATGGGACAGAATGTGTCGGGATATATCCGTCTTACGACTTGCGGCAATAAGGGCGATGAGCTTACAATCCGATATACTGAGCTTATAAATGAAGATTATAGCCGTCAACTTTGCAATATGGATGCTTATTACACCGGCAAGAGTGAATTTATGACTGATAAATTCATTTGCTCCGGCAATAGAATAACATGGTCCCCAATGTTTGCATATCATGGCTTCCGCTACATAGAAATTGAAGGAATAAGAGATATAAACGATATTAAAGTTGAATCTGTTTTTGTGCATCAGGATATCAAAAGGCGCACTAACTTTGAATGTTCAAATGAGTTTCTTAACACGCTTTTTGACCTTGGTGTTAAAGCTTCGTGGTCAAATATGTTTTATCTTCTCACCGATTGCCCTACACGTGAAAAACTTGGCTGGTTAAATGATGCGCAAAGTTCCGCTGAACAGATGCTCACTAATTTTGAAACAGAAAGAATGTTTGAAAAATGGTATCAAGATATAAAGGATGCTATGCTTACCGACGGCTCTCTTCCTGGAATTGTTCCCACTTCCGGTTGGGGTTATGAATGGGGCAACGGTCCTGTTTCGGAGGGAATTCTTTTTGAGATTCCTTTCAGAGTTTATTTGCACACCGGAGACGAAACACTTCTTACCAGTTCAATTGAATACTTTGACCGTGCCCTGCTCTTTCTTGACAGCAATAAAAGCGAAGAAGGTTTTGCTGATTTCGGTCTTCCGGACTGGGCTTGTCCTGGTGGAAAACCCGAGGTGAAACAACCTTTCGTAAATGCTGTTTTTGAATATAAATTTTATAGCATAGCTTATCTTGCGGCAAAGCTTAAAGGCCTTGACCAAAAGAAAGAATATTATGAATTGAAAATGAGAGAAGTTAAAGCTTTTATTAACGATAAATTCGTAGATTCATATGGAAGATGCAAAATTGACCACCAGACTTCTGTTTCAATGCTTATATATTACGACCTGTGTGAAAACACAGAAGCTCTCAAAAATCAGCTTAAAAACCTTGTTGAAATGGCAAACTTTCACCATAATTGTGGTATGGTAGGCTTTAGATGTCTTTTCATTGCTCTCAACAAGTGCGGTCTTCATGAATATGCTTACAAAATCCTTACTGCAGATGGATATCCGAGCTATAAATACTGGCTTGATTGCGGTGCCACAACTCTTTGGGAGATGTGGGATGTTGAAGAGTATAACGACTCTAAAAACCATCATATGTATTCCGATTTTATGTCGTGGATGATTAAGACTATTACTGGAATTAATCTTGACGAAACCAAAGCCGGCGAAGGTGTGTTTGAAATTAATCCTTATTATTTTGAGAAACTGAATTATGCAAAATGCTCTTATAACTCAAGTTATGGAAAAATTGATGTTTGGTGGAATAAAGAAGATGATGGTGTGAAATTGAAAGTTGAGCTTGAAGACGGTGTGAAAGCATATTATAAGGGTGAAAAGCTCAAATCAGGAATTACGGAATTTAAAATATAAATGAATTTTAGATTTAAACATTTTGTATAGGAGGATAAAAATATGAAAACAGTTAAAGACAAAAAAATTCTTGTAGGTGCAGATTTTGCAGGATTTCCGCTTAAGGAAGCCGTTGTGGCTCATCTTGAAGCAAAGGGATGGGAAGTAACAGACGTTGGAGTAAGAGTGGATTCTGATCCGGACGATACCGACCTTATGTTTCACCGTGTTGGTTTGAGAGTAGGAGGAATGATTTCCGAAGGTGAGTTTGAAAGAGCACTTCTTTTCTGTGGCACGGGAATGGGTATACACATTGCTGCGAGCAAGTGTCCCCATGTTCACGCAGGTGTCGTTGAAAGTGTGCCTGCGGCACTTAGAGCAATCACAGGTAATGGTGTAAATGTTTTGGCTATGGGCGCATTTTATGTTGCACCTCAGATGGGATGCGATATTGCTGACGCTTATCTTAATGCTGAGCTTGGCTCAGGATATGAATGGTGGAAAAATTTTTATGAGTTCCATAAACTTGCGATTGATGAACTCGAAGCTTTTGACTATGATGAATACAAAGCAAATGGGTTTAAGGTAAATAAACTTGGCGATTTTCCACTTAAGCTTGAAACAAAACCCGAATAAGTGCAATAACGTAGAAGAGAGTCAATTCTATTATGAAAGGAGAAAAAATACCATGTATAAATTAAGTGACAGATGTTCAGCTCTGCGCGATGAAGCTGTTTCAAAAAGAAAATATATGAAAAAATACTGTGCTCAGAGGAATGTATATTTTTCTTTGGGTGGTGCGTTGGCGGCTCAAAACGAACAGGGAATTTACTCAGTTGTCTCGTCTGCCGTTTCAAATGTTCTTAATAAATTTACACCGGTTATTATTCCGGGCGAAATTATTACCGGTTTTAATTTTGGTGACGGAAAGTTCGATGATTTTTATATTCCTCAAAACACTCCCGAGGACATTGAAATAATGAAAGAGAACAATATATCCAATGATGATATAGAAAAATTTTTTTCTATCGATAAATTTTACCGTGATGAGCTGTTCCTTTATGGATATAACCTGGGTGACGAATCTACAGCAGGACTTACTGAATGTGAAATTCAGGCATCGGAAGAATGGTCTGCTCTTGGCAGAGTAATTAGTTCCAATCATACTGTCCTTGGATATGAGCAAGTGGTTAAACTGGGATTTGAAGGGATTCTTAACAAAATCATAGAATTTAAAAAGAAAAACGGAAATAACGATTTATATAGCGGTGCCGAGCAAATATGCTTAGAAGCACTTAAAATGGGTGAAAAATATGCGGATTTAGCTCAAAAACTTCTTGATTCACAAGATGAAAATTATGATGCTAATGATCTTAAATCAATTATTGAAGTGTGTTCAAATGTCCCAAGATATCCTGCCCGTTCTTTTAAGGAAGCCGTACAATCTTTGTGGTTTGCTCATGTTATTAACACATGGGAAGATATTATAAATGCCAATTCTATTGGCAGGCTTGATCAGATACTTTACCCTTATTACAGGCACGATATTGAAAAGGGGATCATAACAAAAGAAGAAGCATTTGAAATAATCTGTTGTCTATGGATTAAGCTCTACCGTGACTACGATGTTCAGCAGTCCTGTGTTGGCGGAGACAATGTTGATGGTGAATGCTGTGTAAACGATTTGTCGTATATGATGCTCGATGCAACAGAGGCTCTTGATTTTATACGTTGTATGTCGGTGCGTTTTTCAAAAAATACCCCTAAAGAATTTATAAAAAGGGCACTTGAGGTAGTTGGACATGTGCAAAAGGGGGTACCATTCTTTTTCAATGATGATGTGATGATTCCGGCTTTGATTAATGCAGGAATAGCTCCGGATGATGCATGCAATTATACACAGATCGGATGTGTAGAAACAGTTATCCCTGGCAAATCCAATCCTCACGCAGTAACCGGCGAGACAAATTTTCTCAAGGCTATTGAATATGTATTGTGCAGAGGGAAAAGTATGAGGCATCCCGATTACTCGCCCGGTAAGGACACAGGTGATCTTGACAATCTTGACAGTTTTGAATCTTTTTTAAATGCGGTTAAAGTCCAGATTGACAACATTATGGATCTTACTTGCTCTCAGGTGAAAAAACTCTTTGAAAGGTGCATATCTCCAAAACCGTACAAATCAATTCTTACAGAGGGCTGTCTTGAATCGGGAAGAGACTTTAATTGTAAGGGCGCGCTATATGATTACTATCAGATTATGATTGGCGGAGTGCCAAATTTGGCAGACTCTCTTTGTGTTATAAATAAGTTTGTCTATAAGCAAAAGAAATATTCGCTTTCCCAATTGAAAAGCATATTGGAGTCTGATTTTCCTGATGAGCGCATCAGAATGGAATTCATCAATAAATCGGAAAAATTTGGGAATAATTCTGAGGAACCAGATTCTCTCGCTCGGGAAATTATAGATTATGCTTGTGACAGACTTGAGGAATTATCAAAAAAATACGGTATGAATTTTCATGCTCAGCCATTTACTTATTTGTGGATGATTGATCACGGACATCATAGTGCCGCATCTCCTGACGGCAGAAAGTGCGGAGATCCCATTGCATATAGCGTTTCTCCGATGCAGGGCAGAGATTTTAATGGGCTTACAGCAATTATGAATTCCATATCTTCTCTTCCTACAAAAAGAACTCCCGGTACAACATCCGCGATCGTTGAGGTCGATCCGAAGCTGTTTTGTGACAAAAACATTGATGCTTTGACCGATATTCTTGTTGCGAGTGGAAAGAAGGGACTAAGCAACGTTCAGTTTAACACTGTTGATGCCGAAATGCTCATAGACGCCCAAAAATATCCGGAAAAATATAACAATCTTGCAGTTAGAGTATCCGGTTTTAGCCAGAGATTCAATCTTCTTAACAAAGAACTGCAGAATCATATCATTGGAAGGACGAAGCACTCATGTCTGTAAACGGAATTGTTTCAAATATATCCCGTTGTTCGTTGCATGACGGTTCTGGAATCAGAACCGTCATATACTTCAAAGGATGTAATTTGAAGTGTAAATGGTGCCACAATCCAGAAACTCATTCGTTTTCTCCGGATATTATGTACAATCCGAACCTGTGTATTTGCTGTGGTAATTGTATTTCAGTCTGTTCAAAGTGTCATTCTGCAGGAGAAACTTCTGCAGTTTTTACTCGTGACTTATGCAACAAATGTATGCGTTGTGCTGATGTATGTCCTACACGTGCTCTGTCTGTTTGCGGTGATGAAATGACCTCCCGTGAGGTTTTTGACATAATATTGAATGATAGTCATTATTATGCAGAAAGCGGGGGAGGAATCACACTTTCTGGCGGTGAATGTCTTCTGCAGGTAGATTTTGCTGTTGATATTCTCAAATTGTGCTCACAACGTGGAATTAATACTGCGATAGAAAGTGCTATGTGTGTGCCTTGGGAAAATATATCTGCTGTTATCCCGTATACTGATTGTTTTTTTGCCGATATCAAACATCATGACAGCAGTATCCATCGTAATTATACCGGTGTGGGAAATGAGCTAATCCTTGACAACATCTATAAGCTCTCTTTAGTCCATAACTGCATAACTCTTCGCATCCCACTTATCCCCGGAATTAACGATTCCAATGAAGATATGAAAAAATTCGGAGAGATAATTAACGGATTAGGAAAAGGAATTGGATGTGTAGAACTTTTAAAATATAATTATCTTGCAGGCTCAAAGTATGAGTCTCTTGATAAAGAATACATTTCATACTCGGATTATACTCAAACCAATGAGCATCTGCTCGAATTAAAAGAAGCAATGCAGAATTCGGTAAAAATTAAAGTCGTTTGTGAAATTTAGACCTTATATTATCGCTCTGATAACTATAATATAGCAGAAACATTGAACAAGTCCAGTAAAAACGGACAATAGAAAAAAAGAGCCTCCTATGGTAGAATAAAATAAACTACCATAGGAGGAATTTTTATGTCCAGAAGTTACAGACATGTAAAAGAATATGAAAAGGAAATTCTCGCATTGCGTGAAAAAGGATTGTCACGAAAGGAAATAGCAGACAAATTAGGAATGAATATGATTCAAATTAAGAATTTCATAAACCGCTACAACAAGCAATTAAAAAGATTAGATGCTGGTATCTCACTACCAGCCAATGGGGATATATATAAGAAAAATCCGGGGTATGAACTTGTTGTACATTGATAATATGATGTTTCTGTACTGTACATTATATCGTATTTTATTTCTGAACTTAGTGGATTTTTTTCCAGAAAAGATGACATTTTTGATGTTCCGGTGGAACCGACAACTTCGTCCTCGTCATTAAAATACAAATAAACTTTTCTGCCATCAGTTTGTTGCTTTGAAATAGTTGCATTTAAATATTGAATTTCCGAAAAAGAAAGAAACATTTCTTCTTCAGTGTGTCGTATATCACATATGTTTGTGTCATTCTCAAACAAAGTTTGGATGTTTGAAAATTCAGCAAATGTATTGTCAACTTCAAAAATGACATTTTGAGATAGCAGTTTTTCGTTGATGCGTACTTGATTGTTCAAAATACGGGAACTGATAACGTGGGTTGCCACAAAACTAAAAATTACTATTAATAACAAAACCAAGCAGGTTAAAAGTAATGTTTGTAGTAACGATTTGTTTTTTAAAGATTTTATCATGACTATTACTCCAATAAACAAAATACTAAATTTAAGTGTAACTCAATTATTTGATTAATATCCAAATTTACATTATAGATTTTAACACAAAACTCCCCTTAAAACAAGGACATCTTAGTTTTTGAGGGATAAATCTTTTTTTTGGGTCTACCATTTGCACCGAGCATTTTGTATAATATATTCGTAGTATAGTTTGCGGTTAGAATATATGGTAAACTTGCAATATGCATCGAACAGAAAGGAAGTAAAGTTATGAAGAAAAAGAGACATGTAACGACGAGGTTATTGGCATCTATGCTTACAGCATTTATTACGATTTCTTGCGTTGCGATTAGTGTATCTGCCAAGGAAACTTCAAATGAAGAAACAATAGCATATTCCAATGCTTCGTTTTTGAAAGAGGAAGGGCTTTTAAATTCTTTGGGATTTGTAAATATTCTGGATACGAACATAGTTACAAGAGGAGAATTTGTTGTTTCAACTGCAAAACTTCTTGACTTACATACAGAAGGATTCACCGATTCGGTTTCATACAAGGATATAGATTCCAGTAGTGAGCTATATGGCTCAGCAGGAATGCTTTGTTCCCTTGGTGTACTGAGTGAATCAGAATACTTTTATCCTGATGCTCAGATCACGGAAAATGAAGCTGCTAAAATTGCTGTTTCCGCTCTTGGATACGATTATGAAGCGAGAGAACGCGGCGGTTGGCCTTCGGGTTATGCGATGCTTGGCTCAAGTTTGGGTTTGACAAGATGTTTTAATGGAGATGGAACTGTATCACGTGAAGAATTTATTCTTTTGATGTATGAGTTTATTAATTCTAACGTAGCATAGTTTTATAAAATTTTCAATAGTTTTACTTATTTTTCAGCACTTTTACAACAAGAAAATCCCACAAAATATTGACATTGTTCCAATTGTGGTATATAATATAGATAAGTGAGGTGTTGAAATGGATATACTAACAATAAAAGAAGCGAGTTTAATGTGGGGAATTTCTGTAAGAAGAATTACAGTTTTGTGTAATGAGGGCAGAATTATTGGCGCAAAGAAAATTGCAGGCGCTTGGCTTTTACCAAAAGATGCAGAGAAACCTGCTGATGCGAGAATTAAATCAGGGAAATATACCGATTGGAGAAATAAAACAGATATGGCATCTAACGATTTTGAAAGCAATTTAAAAAATCTAAAAGGAACATTTGCTGTTGAAAGTATGACAGTTAGTGAGGAAAGCATTAAAAACCTCAAAAGAATTGATAGTGGCAAAGTAAGCTATACTGATGTAATCGAAGAATTGAAGCTTAAATATATACAGAAGGTGTAATTATGTTTTCAAAATATGATGTTTATACGACTACCCAATCGATATATTGCTATCCCGATAGTAATGTGTTGAAAAACAAACTAAATATAAGAGATAATAAACTTCTCAAAACCGCTGAAGAAGAAATTACACTTATTAAACAAATGGAACTTTTGAAAAATCCGATAAAGGGTAACTTTTCAAAAGCACATCTTATGAATATACACAAGTTTATTTTTGAAGATATTTATTCGTTTGCCGGAAAAATCAGACGAGAGCAAATCAGTAAAGCTGATACAATGTTTTATCCTCCGAATTTGATTGATAGAGAGCTCGATAAAGTGTTTGCAAAAATAAAAGAGAAAAATATGCTAAAGGAAACTGATGAAGAAAAGGTTTTTGATAATTTAGCATATGTGATGGCGGAACTCAACATTATACATCCCTTCAGAGAAGGCAATGGTCGTTCTATCCGTGAGTTTATTCGTCTTATGGCAAAACGTATGGGATATGACTTGAATTGGGGAAATGTAGATAAAGAAGAACTCTTAGAAGCATCAATATTGTCGGTTGATAATTATAAGGTGTTGATTAGGATACTTGAAACTTGTGTGGATTAAATTATAAAATAATTACATTTTGAAAAGGAGGGATTCTATTGTTAGGTATAAGCTATGAAACGTGGTTAAATATTTGTAAAATGTATTTTTCATTAAATAATCTTTCTGCAAAAGCATACTTACAATGGTTTCCCTTTACTAAAGTAACTGCAGATGATAAGGAATATATATCGAGTCAAGATTTTTATGAGCGATATATAAAAACATCATCATTTGTATTCTTTCCCGATGCTATGCAACAATCTGAGAATTATTTACAAAAAAGCGACGGGAGTTTTAGAAATTCCTCGCTAATTTCACCCATTTTATATCTAGTATTGCAATCAGTTGGAAAATAAATATTTAATGAGTATGTTCCTATAAGACCACGGGATATTTCGGTTTATTACGCAGGTAATTATGAGTTTATGCGCCCAAAGTATAAGCAAGATTATGATGATTTTTTCAAGGAATTAAATTCGTGCATTGATGAATATCAATATTTTATTAAAACAGATGTTACCAACTTTTTTTCAAACATTAATATAGATAAGCTGATAGCTCAAATTGATAACGTATGTAATGATACTGAAGTTAAGTTTTCTCAAACTCAACTTCAAATTTATAAGGAACTACTTTCGTATTGTGGAGACGGTAGGTTTCCTTTGATAGAAAATAGTGTCGCTTCGTCATATTTGTCAACAATTGTATATTTAGATGATGTAGATTCAAAACTATATGAGTTTTTGAAAACAAAAGTCTCTGATGTTTCATCTTTCCGTATGGTTAGATATGTAGATGATTTGTATATTTTAATAGCTTCTGATAAATCTCTGATGTATTTGGGTGATACTTATAATGAAATAAGAAATGAGTATTCTTCTATATTGAAAGAGTATGGATTATCTTTAAATACTAAAAAATGTTGTATTAAAAAATCATCAGATTCCGGATTAATTGATCATAAGAACACAGCTAAAGAACTAGATGATAGTATAAAAGATTTGTCAAAGTTGATATTTAAATACATACAAAAACATAAATAGTAAAGTGATTGGCAACATTTTGGCAACAAAACATTGAAAAGCCAATAGAATTATGGTAATATATAGAATGTAACCACTACAAAACACATTTTATTAACTAATTCAGTTGAGGTTACAAAAACATGAGCGAGTGGGAATAATAACAAGAAATCTCGAAAGCCTTTATTTACAAGGGTTTTCGGGATTTTTTTATTTTCTAATCGTACTAATTTCGTACTAAATTTTTAATTTTGTATCAATTTTGACAATGTTTCGGCTACTTCTCCGTGCTTATTCGGGTATAGGTGGGAGTATGTGTTAAGAGTTGTTTCTATATTTTCGTGTCCGAGCCGTTCAGAGATTAACAGAGGGGCAAAACCTAACTCAATGAGCAATGAGGCGTGAGAGTGTTCCTTATGGTATAATAAAGACAAGTGCTGAAAACAGCATAAAATCAAGGGCTTTTGAACTTATCTTGTTCAATAAGCGGCAAAGCCGCGTCATTCAACGTTTTCAGTGGGAGATTGAACTCCCACTGAAAAAATTAAGATGTCCCCCGCCGCCTATAGAGGCGGGGGACATCTTAATTTAGTTATATTTCAATTCTTTTTCACCCTGAAATTTACAAGATTTCTGTCTTGAAAAACAGCAATGTTATATTAAAGACAAAAAACTATGCTACAAAAGGAGGGCAAATTCAAATAATTTTCTATTGGAGAACGCTTTATAAAAAATAAGGTGTTCTCTTTTTTTATACTATCTCACACAGAAAGGAGGCATATTATATGTCAGTACAATTTGAATATTTTTACGGCAATGAAGCCGAGCAGTTCTCATTTTACAGAATACCGAAGCTTCTCATTACTTCCCCGGTGTTCAAGCGGTTGTCCGATGGTGCAAAACAGCTCTGCGGACTTATGCTTGACCGTATGTTCCTATCAGTTAAAAACGGATGTGTTGATGAGCATAATTGAGCGTATATATTTTTACAACAAACGATATTGTTTGTTCTTTTTCCGTCTTTATACACTGATTTAACAACATAGAAAGACTCATCATTTTTTTGATTTTAACTGTCAAACTTCCGGCATTTTAAATATAAAATCAATCTAATTACCAAAACATTTTTTTGTATGTGATTAATTTTGTTAAATTTTAACACCGCACAGCTATTGAAATATTTTGTCGTTTTTGCTATAATAATATATAATTCGTTATTGGGGTGATACGCATGACCGGTGAGGGTACAGTCACATCAGTTTCTCACAATACGGCAACTGTTCTTATCTGCAAGTCGTCTGCCTGCTCTCACAATTGCAGTGACTGCTCGGCATGCTCCAACTCATCATATGAAACCGAGGTTCTAAACCCTATAGGTGCAAAGTGCGGCGACAGAGTTTTAATCGAAGCCGGCACCCGCACAGTGCTTGGTATTTCACTTTTGGTCTATATGCTGCCGGTTTTTTTTATGATAGCGGCAGCTGCATTTTGCGATGCATTTTCACTAAGCCGCCTTTATACCGTATTGTTGTTTGCGTTGCTGATTTCTTTGTGGATTGGCATAATCAGGCTTGTCAATTTTAAGACCAAAGCCAAAAGCAGCATTATTCGGGTTTTAACCGATTCAAAGGATTGATAAACCATGAAAAGATTAAATATTATTACCGGTCATTACGGCAGCGGGAAAACCGAGTTTGCCATAAACTATGCTCTTTGTTTAAAGCAGAGATTTGGCAAAGCTGTTATCTGCGATATGGATATAGTAAATCCGTATTTTCGTACCAATGATGCAAATGCATTGCTCACAGCAAGCGGTGTAAAGGTTATAGCTCCCGAATATGCAGGCACCAATCTGGATCTGCCGTCGCTTCCATGCGATGTATACTCTGTTTTTGCAGACAAAACAGCTCCCGCGGTTTTGGACGTTGGCGGTGATGAGGAGGGGGCTGTAGCTCTCGGACAGTATTATCCTTATATCAAAAATGAAGATTATGAGATGTTTTTGGTAATAAATGCAAAAAGACCCGACACCTCCGATGCAGATTCAATAGTAAAGCTGGCACACGAAATTCAGCAGTCCTCCAGATGCCGCATAACGGCTCTGGTTAACAATACTAACCTTTCATATCTCTCATCACCTTGTGATTTTGACGGAACCTTTGAGCTTATGGAAGAGGTGAGCAAAAGGCTTTCGGTACCTTTAAAATACATAAGCGGTACCGCTGAGTCTTTGGCAGGTCTCAAAAGCGAATATGACAGCATCAAATTTCCTCTGAAGCTCTTTATGCAGCTTCCCTTTGATGCACTGGCATGATTATGTAATTATTTTCTCTCAAGAAGGAGGCTTTATATATGGCAAAAGTTACTTTTAATGAAGACAGATGCAAGGGCTGCGGTCTTTGTGTGGATGCTTGTCCCAAAAAGATTGTAACCATGGCGGCTGACAGAATTAACTCTAAGGGCTTTCACCCTGCAACAGTAATTGAAATGGACAAATGTATTGGCTGCGCATTTTGTGCAACCATGTGTCCCGATGTAGTAATCGAAGTAGAAAGATAATCTACCAAAGGAGGTTTTTATAGTGGGAAACAAAATTTTGATGAAAGGCAACGAAGCTTTGGCAGAAGCCGCAATTCGTGCAGGCTGCCGTCACTTCTTCGGTTATCCTATCACACCTCAAACAGAGGTAAGTGCATATATGGCAAAGAAAATGCCCAAAATCGGCGGAACATTTCTGCAGGCAGAAAGTGAGGTTTCTGCAATAAATATGGTATACGGTGCAGGCGGCGCAGGTGTCAGAGTAATGACAAGCTCATCTTCACCCGGAATAAGCCTCAAGCAGGAGGGGATTTCTTATATTGCAGGTGCCGATGTTCCCTGTGTTATTGTAAACATAGTAAGAGGCGGCCCGGGGCTTGGCGGTATTCAGCCTGCTCAGTCCGACTATTTTCAGGCTACCAAGGGCGGCGGACACGGAGACTATCACCTTGTTGTTCTTGCTCCCAGCTCTATTCAGGAAATGGTGGATCTCACCTCCGATGCATTTGATATCGGTGACAAGTACCGCTGCCCCGTTATGATTATGGGTGACGGTATGCTCGGTCAAATGATGGAACCTGTTGAATTTAAAGATACAGATGCCGAGTCTCTTCCCGAAAAGGAATGGGCAACCTCGGGTACCGGCATGAAGAGAAAGAAAAATATTATTAACTCTCTCTTTATCGAAGCTTCTGAGCTCGAAGACCTCGTTTTGGAACGACAAAAGAGATATGATGCTATAATAGCAAATGAAGTACGCTACGAAGCTATAGACACAGAAGAAGCCGACATAGTTCTTGTTGCATACGGCACAACTGCCCGTATTGCAAAAACCGCTATGGCAAAAGCAAAGGAAAAGGGCTATAAGGTTGGTATTATCCGTCCTATAACTCTTTGGCCATTCCCCTTTGAGGCATTTGAAAAAGCACTTTCCAAAAACACAAATAAGACATTCCTTGCAGTTGAAATGAGCATGGGACAGATGGTCGAAGATGTACGCCTTGCCGTAAACGGCAGAGCCGATGTTCAGTTCTTTGGCAGAACCGGCGGTGTTGTTCCTACTCCCAACGAAATTCTTGCTAAGATTGAAGAAATTGGAGGTGCAAAATAATGGAAAAAGTATTTCAGAGACCCCACGCATTAAGCGATGTATCCTTTCACTACTGTCCCGGATGTCCTCACGGTATAGTGCACCGACTGGTTGCAGAGGTTATAGATGAGCTGGGCATTGAAGGCGATACAATTGGTGTTGCTCCCGTTGGATGTTCTGTTTTTGCATACAACTATTTTGAATGTGATATGCAGGAGGCTGCTCACGGCAGAGCACCGGCAGTTGCCACCGGTATCAAGCGTGCGCGTCCCGATAAAGTAGTGTTTACATATCAGGGTGACGGAGATCTTGCAGCCATCGGTACAGCCGAAACAGTGCACATTGCCGCAAGAGGCGAAAATGTAACTACTATTTTTATTAACAACGCAATCTACGGTATGACCGGCGGTCAGATGGCTCCCACCACTCTGGCAGGTCAGGTAACCCAAACATCACCCTACGGTAGAGACATCAAAACTCAGGGTAACCCCATAAGAGTGTGCGAAATGCTCTCAACTCTCGACGGCCCCGCATATATAGAAAGAGTAACTGTTGATACTGTTGCTCACATCAAAAAAGCCAAAGCTGCTATCAAAAAAGCATTCCAAACTCAGATGGAGGGCAAGGGCTTCACGCTTATAGAGGTTGTATCCACCTGTCCTACAAACTGGGGTATGTCACCTCAGGAATCCTTTGAATGGATGAGAGAGAATATGCTCAAGCACTATCCTCTCGGTGTATACAAGGATATCACACAAGAGGAGGAGGCATAATCATGACATATGAGACAATATTTGCCGGATTCGGCGGTCAAGGTATACTTTTTGCAGGTAAGGTTATTGCATATGCAGGTATGATTGAGGGCAAAAATGTATCCCATCTTCCTTCCTACGGTCCCGAAATGAGAGGCGGCACAGCCAATTGCAGCGTTATCGTTTCTGATGTGGATGTTGCATCTCCCATTATTACCGAGCCATCGGCATTGGTTGTAATGAACGGACCCTCTCTCGACAAGTTTGAAAAAGCTGTTGTACCGAGCGGCAAAATCTTTATTGATTCTTCTCTCATCAGCAGAAAGTGTGAGAGAGAAGATGTCGATGTGTATGCTATACCGGCTACCAAGATGGCAAACGACATGGGTATTCCCAAGCTTGCAAACATGATAATGGTTGGCAAGCTTGTCAAAGAAACCGGCATGTTTACATGGGAACAGCTAAAGGGTGCAGTTACCAAGCTTGTTCCGGCTGCAAAGGCGGCAATGCTTGAGAGTAATATCAAAGCTCTTGAAGCAGGCTACAATTTCTGATTAATATTTTTATTTTACCAAAAAAGCTCCTTCGGACAAATTCCGCCGGAGCTTTTTTATTTCCGTATTCACAAAATCTCACTGTGTCACATATTATATTACTGGGGTTAAGCAGATACCGACGCAACTGCTCAACCTAATTTATAATCGGAGGTTTTTTTATGAGCGATAGAATGAATCATTGCAAACCGAGCGGCAGCACCTGCAGTGATGAAGTTTGTATTCAGACTCAGAAGGTATACGATTCCTGCCGTGATAAGGAATGTATCGAAAACATAAGAGTATATCTTACCGAATGTGGTCAGAGTATTGTTGACAGGGCATCTTCCGTAAAATGCAGAAAGGCAGAAATAATCTGGGTATACTCAGATGTTGAGCCCGTTGCATTCAACAGAGGTTTTTATTCTGTAGACCTCAAGTTCTTCTTTAGGATTACATTAGACGTATTTACAGGCATAGGAAGACCCACTCAGGTAGAGGGTATTGCAAGCTTTGACAAAAAGGTTATTTTGTTTGGCTCAGAAGGCAACGTAAAAACATTCAGCTCCAAATTCAAAGAAGGAGCTGCCGATGTTCAGCTCTGGAGCAAAAACAATCTCCCCGTGGCACAAACCGAAGTTGTAGACCCAATCTGTCTTGCCACGAGAGTAGTTGAAGCCTGCGACAAAAGCTGTTGTTGCTGCTGCGGCGAGATGGATGTCAGCTCCGTACCTGAGGACATTTGCAAAGTATTTGACGACATTATCACCGACACCGAAAACGGTAAGAAGGTATTTGTTACAATCGGTCTTTTCACCATTGTGAGACTTACCCGCAAGGTAGAGCTTTTAATTCCCGTTATCGATTTTTGTATTCCCGATAATGAGTGCATCCAGTCGGCAGACAACGATCCCTGCGAGCTTTTTGAAAGATTGAGATTTCCCGTTGACGAGTTTTTCCCACCCGAAAAATGTCATTTTGAAAGCAAGGAAATAACTCGTGATGACTGCTGCTGCGGTTAATTTC
>JAEDEG010000210.1 GCA_016293435.1 Clostridia bacterium | reverse complement strand
CGCGTCATTCAACGTTTTCAGTGGGAGATTGAACTCCCACTGAAAAAATTAAATATCTCCCGCCGCCTATAGAGGCGGGGGACATCTTAATTTAGTTATATTATTATAGACTGCATATCCAGTTATCGAGAAATTTCATCTGTTCTTTTGTGTGAAACCAATGCTCTCCGTTTTTCATAACAGTGAGTGTTGCCTTGATTCGATTTGCAAATTCAGAAATGGTTTCATAAGATGTCAAGTTGTCTTTTTCTCCATACAGAATGTGAGTGGGAACTGTCCATGCAATAGGGTGTTCTCTTACATAGCACAGATACTCCCACGAAAGAGTCTCGCCAAAATCCGTTTGAATTTCTTTTTTGCTATAAAGTTCATCTTCGGTCACCTTTGCCCACATCATCATATCCGCAATCAGCTTTTCCATATTCACAATGGGAGAAATAAAGTATGCTTTCTCTATTCGTTTATCGTGCAGAGCATTCATTGATAAAAAAGCTCCTATGCTGTTTGCAATCAAAATAACAGAATCATATCCCTTGCTGTGCAAATTGTAAAAACAAGAAAACTCTTCTTTAGCTTCCCACGGATTTTGCGATTTATAGTTAAAACCAATAACATCACTTTGGGCAAAGAGAGGCTGATAATGCGTTGCTTCCTCCGCATTGCCGCCTTTGCCATGTACATATATGACTAAACGTTTCACTCTTTACCTCCGCAAATTACGATTTATCATTTTTGTAAAGTCTTTATATCCGCCTTGCTTAAACCGTTTTTCTTGCCCTCTGCCGTAAAGCTTAAGTTTCCCATAAAGGTATAAAGAAATCTTGGGAAAGACGGTTTTACAAAAATCGTATCTCCCGACCTGCCGTTTTTAATATCCTCTGCCATTTGCTCCAGCGCCCCATCAACCTTTGCCAAAGGTCCCTTGCCGAGGGGTGCTGCGTGTACCATTCCTCCCGCACCGACTGCCAAGGCACGACCTTTTAAAAATCCGCATTTATCACACCATTTCCATATTATTTTAATTGCAATATTGTTCTGCACATCATCATAAAACCCGTTGTTTACAATCACATAAACTCTGCTTTGTGAAACAATGCCCTCGGCGCTTGTTTTAAGTCTTTTTAAAAAGGCCAGAAAATACGCAGGAAGAGAATCGGCATACAGCGGAAATGAAAATACAATGTTTTCTCCGTTTTTAAGTGCTTGTAAAAATGCCGTCTCCGATATTTCGGAGGATTGCATAATATTATAAATTTCGCCCTTTCCGCTTAGCTTTTCTTTTAAAGCTTTCAAAAAATATGTAGAATTTCCATCCTCGTTATGGGGGCTTCCGCATAGCATCAACGTACTCATAATATCGCACTCCTTAATTCTTCCAGTCCGTCAAAGAACTTTACCTCATAGCTTTTTGCCCCGAAATTTATGGAATTTGCATGTACCAGACTCTCGGCAATCTGTCTTTCCTCATCGTCACATTCACCATAAAATAATACTTTCAGCTTAAAGCTGTGTTTGTAACGCATTTTATGGTGCATTTCACCGCCGACAATGCGAAAATACGGCAGAACATACGGAATTGAGCGGTCTATTACCGCCTTTATGCTTTCGGAATAACTGCCGAATAAAACGGGACTTATTAAAATCACCTCATCACACTTTGCAATGTATGACGGAATATCGCTACATCTGTCACTTATCACGCATCTGCCCGGAGTTTTTATCCAGCACCCAAAGCAGCCCATACAAGGCTTAACAATTGGATTTGCAGAAAACAGAATATCATCGTTTTTTGCTGTCAGGGTTTCATTTTGTATGTCATAAATAATCAGTCTGCTCAATTTTATCCTCCTTTTTATCAATTACATGAATTATATGTACCTCCTCATATTTTGTTTTATCCTTTGCGCCGCCCCAGATAACGGAAAACCCGTTGCCGGTAATTCAGATATTCCGCACCAAATGCGGTGGTCAGATAATGTTCTTCTTGAAGGATCTGCAGGTGAAGCATGACAACTGCAAAAACGGTGAACAATCCTGTCAGCAGATTGCAGTACATGAGCAGCACGCCGATATATTGCAGGTCAAAGCCCAGAAAAGCCGGATTGCGGCTGTATCTGTAAATGCCGTCTGTAACAAGCTCCGTTCTGTCTCTGTCGGGGATACCGGCACGCCAGTTATCCTTCATGCAGAGGACGGAAATCAAAAAGATCATATCGCCCAATATTCCAATGCAGAATCCGGTAAAACAGACGTTCGCAGGCAGATGACTCCAGCCAAATATGATGGACAGCAACTGCACAGGGATAATCCCCACGGTGGCGATGCCCATCAGGGTTTCGACCGCGTGGGTCTGTGCTTCCTTTCCGCGCCCGATCTGCATAGTTTGGATGCCCCGGCGTTTCTGCATCCATTGTTTCGCAAGATAAACACCGTAAAACACCTCCATAACTAACAATGCCGGCAGTCGGTAAGACAAGGATGCTTCCAACGGCAGCTTCATAATTATCCCTCCGTTTACAAAATATCCGTAATCATCATTGTTGAAACGATCTCAGCCGCTTCCATCGCCGTTTCCGGCATCATAGTCTGCCAGAGCCGCGCGTACTTCTGTGCATACTCTTTGTCCCAAAATTCGGGACACTTCTGGTAACCCTCCTTCGGGCGGATGGAGGTGGAAAAGCCGATAAAGGTCATTGCGGGTTTGTGTTCATATGTAACTTTCATTGATTTGCCTCCTCATATGTTTCCGAAATTTTCTTCAATATACGGTATCTTTCGGTTGGATATAGTTTTTAAATAAAGCGACTATGCCCGGGCGGACACAGCCGCGTTGCTATGCACATTGAAATTTATCATGTGCTGCAAACCGTAATTTTGGGCAGAGGCCAAGGGGCTTTAATGCCCCTTATGCTTTTCCCGTTTCTTTTGCTGCTTCAGTTCAAACAAATGCTCTTCTTCCGCTTGCTTTTGCTCGCGGGTTTTCTTTTTACGTTCTGTCGTAAACTGTTGTTGCTGTAATTTTAATGCCTGCTGTGATTTTGTCCCGATACCTGTATCAGCCATCTGTTTTTTTATCTCACGCTGCATTCTTTTTGGATTAATGTGTTTTTCCTTTA
>JAEDEG010000056.1 GCA_016293435.1 Clostridia bacterium | reverse complement strand
ATTAACAATTGTTTAGAAGATTATTCTATTTACACGGTTTGCGCAACACTCCCAAATCATTCGGCTCTTCCACGTCGCGGCAAATTCTTTGGGCTCGCCGTTTTCGTTTGAAAACGGCTTCACTGTGCGGGTTGCCGCTCCTTTTTCTCAAAAAGCTTTTCTTTTCGGGATGCCCTGCTTGGCGGGTTTGCAGGTTTTGCAAACCCACCTTGACTTTGCAAAATTTTGCCCTGTTTTGCCCTAAACATCTCCATAAGCTATTACCGTACAGTATATCCTTCATCTAGTTTGTCGCCGAAATTTTGTGTAAACTCCAAAATAAAATTATGATATAATTTTAATTTTTTTGAGGTATCGGGTCATATCACGAATTTATTATTTTGTCAACATCTATTTGAAATTTTTTCCGCAGTCTTCTGCGCTGTATCTTACGGTATTTAAGCTCTATATTTCTTTTTATTTTAAACAGCACAATGGCTGCTGCCACAACAACCACTGCTGTAATCCATATCCAGAGCATACTTTTTTTAGGATCGGTATCTTTAACTTTGTTTCCGCCGGTATATTTTTGTATATTGTCATCAAGACCAAGTTTTAATCCGATATATTGGTTTTCGTACCATGATCCTAATGCATTATACAAACCCATTACGGCTTTGTCATAGTTTCCATTGGCAAAATGCGGCTCAAAGCTGTCTATAATGTACTGATATATTTCATCCTCGGCAATTGCCAGGCGTATTCCTCTGCCTCTTTCAAAGGAATATTCTTTTTTGTGTGTATCAATCGTTATAAAGATATTATTGTTTCTTCCAAGGCTCGATATGCCCCATGAGGCATAAAGCTTTTTGCAGTATTCATCTATTTCGACACCGTTGGTGCCTTCTGTTGTTACAAATATGATTTTTGCTCCGGTCGAAGCTGAGAGAATCTCATTTTTCGACTTTATATAGCTTTTTACACCGTCTGACAATACTCCCGAATAATCACTTACCGATATGTCGTCAGGTTTTATGTGTGCATTCGCTACTGTGGAGAGAAACAATATAAATATTAGAGCCGGAGATAGTATATATATAAATTTTTTCATTAGTAACACCTCAGATTAACTATTATATTTATTATAAACTATTATGAAGAATAGTCAAGAGTATTTTGGATTTTTATTTCATTTGTCAAAAATAATTAGGAAATATTGATTATAATCAAATAGTTCGCTATAATTATAACATACAGTATTTATAGCAGAGAGGAGACATTATATGAAAGACAACTTATACGGGCTCGATTATCTTGAGCTTTTGTCCGAAGACTATCCTACCATTCAAGCCGTTTCAACTGAGATAATAAATCTTCAGGCTATTCTGAATCTACCCAAGGGGACAGAGCATTTTGTAAGCGATCTTCATGGAGAGCACGAAGCTTTTTTGCATGTACTCAAAAACGCCTCCGGTGTAATAAAAAACAAGATTGATTTTCTCTACAAAACTACATTGACCGAAAATGAACGAAAGACGCTTGCAACTCTGATATATTATCCTGAACAAAAGTTATATTATCTTAAGCAGCATGCAACGCTGAGTGACGAATGGTACGCACTGACTCTCTACAGACTTGTAGAGATTTGCCGCGTTGTATCAACAAAATACACTCGATCTAAAGTTAGAAAAGCCATGCCGAAGGATTTTGGTTACATTCTTGAAGAACTTTTGTACATAACCGATTCAGAAGCCAATAAGCACGAATATTATACACAGATTATTAATTCGATTATTGAAATAGATCGCTCCGATGAATTTGTTATTGCTTTGGCAAATTTAATACGGCGCCTTTCTATTGATCATCTTCATGTTTTGGGCGATGTGTTCGACAGGGGTCCCCGAGCAGACATAATAATGGACGAGCTTCTTAAATATCATTCCATAGATTTTCAGTGGGGTAATCACGATGTAGAGTGGATAGGTGCCGCGGCAGGTCATGCCGCATGTATAGCAAATGTTATACGCAATTCTCTCAGATATAATAATTTTGATGTAATAGAAATAGGATATGGTATAAATACAAGAGCACTGGTTAACTTTGCCCATGATGTATATGCTTTGGATGACTGCGAAAAATTTATGCCACTTGATTCCCACAGACACACCATCCGTACAAATGATGCACCGCTTACTGCAAAAATGCATAAGGCTATTGCAATAATTCAGTTTAAGCTTGAGGGGCAAATAATTAAAAAACATCCCGAATATGATATGACACAAATGTTGAGGCTTAACCGCATAAACTATTCAAATGGCACTGTAGAAATAAACGGCACGGATTACCCTCTTACGGACAATAGCTTTCCAACAATAAACCCCGATTCTCCGTTTGAACTTACCGAGGGAGAGAAAGAGGTTGTTTTAGCCCTTCAGAGAGCTTTTCTTCATAGTGAAAAGCTTCAGCACCATATTCGCTTTATGATAAGCAAAGGCAGCATGTATAAGATTTATAACGGTAATTTGCTGTTTCATGGGTGTATTCCGCTAACAGACGAAGGCGAGCTTGACTCGGTAAATTTTTTTGGCGCCGAAATAAGCGGAAAAGAGTACCTTGACGCAGCAGATAAAATGGTGCGTAAGATATATCTCTCTAAATGTTCTGATCACGAAAGAGATTTTATATGGTATCTATGGTGTGGCAAAAAGTCTCCGTTGTATGGGAAAGATAAATCATCTGTTTTTGAAACATATTTTGTTGATGATGTCTCTCTTTTGCATGAACCAAAAAATAATTATTATTCATTTATATCCAACGAATTTATATGCGATATGATTTTTGATGAGTTTAATCTCAATAGAAATAGTGCTCACATAATTAACGGTCATGTTCCTGTGCGTACCGTAAAAGGAGAAAGTCCCATAAAAGCAAATGGAAAGCTGTATGTTATAGATGGAGGATTTTCAAAGCCGTACCGTATGACAACCGGAATTGCAGGCTATACACTTATAAATAACTCATACGGATTTTCCATAACAGAGCATCAGCCGTTTACGTGTGTAAACGATGTTATAGAAAACGACTTTGACTTACATTCCGACAAAATTGAAATTGAACACAATGTTAGTCGCAAAAGAGTATGCGATACCGATATAGGAGAGGGAATAAAACACAAGATTGAAATTCTGAAAAAACTCCTTGATGCCTATAAAAAAGGCTATATTCGTGAAACGTCGGATTTTTGATATTAAGAAAGTCGTTTTCTTGAAAAGAGTTATGTATAATTTAATGTATAAAATTTATTATTTTTCCTTTGACTATATCAAGATTTTGTGGTACAATAGTGAAAGAGGTCTTGCCTCTCATTTTATCGTTTATTCAAAGGAGACTGTTTATGGAGCTTAGTCCCAGGCTAAAAAAAATAGCAGACCTTATTCCGCCGGGAAGCGTGGTTGCCGATGTCGGCACCGATCATGCATATATTCTTGTTTATTGTTTTCAAAACGGCATTGCTTCACGCGCTATAGCAATGGATGTAAATTTGGGGCCTTTGCAAAGAGCAGAATCCAATTTAAAAAAATACGGATTTATAGACAAGGCAGAACTCCGCTTGTCTGACGGTCTTCAAAAGCTTTCTCCCTCTGAGGCAGATGTTATTGTGATAGCCGGCATGGGCGGACCTCTGATTGCAGATATTATCGACAGAGGAAAAGATGTAATAGGGGATGATACCCTTCTTTTGATTCAGCCCATGATCGCTCCCATAGAACTCAGGGATCACCTTTTTTCCTCCGGGTTTTGTATATCCGATGAATACGTGGTCAGAGAAGGTAATAAATTTTATAATATATTCTCTGTACGCAAAGGAGCGGCAGAATTTTGTGAAAAATACCGTATAGTCGGCAAAAATCTTGCTAAAAACAGCCCTGATACGGTAGAAAGCTATTTTGAATACAAAATCCGTGTGTGTGATAAAATCATAAGCGGTATACAAAAAAGTGATAATCCCGATGCTGATTTGCAAGAGAGATACATTCACGAAAAAGCTGTATACCAATATCATAAAAAGGAGCTGACAAAATGACAACAGTGTCTGATATCAGAAATTATATAAATGACAATTGCCCCGAAACACTTGCATTTGAAGGTGACAACGTGGGTCTTATTGTCGGCAGAGCTCAAAAGTGCGTAAATAAGGCATTGATAACTCTTGATGTTGATGAAAAGGTCGCTAGTGAGGCGGTCAGCACAGGATGCGATGTTATTATTTCTCACCATCCTCTCATGTTTAGTCCCATAAAGACGCTCACCGATGATGACCCTATGCAGCGAACTCTTTGCTGTCTTGCAGCCAATGATGTGGCCTTAATTTCTGCCCACACAAATCTTGACTGTGTTTCGGGCGGACTCAATGACTATCTTGCCCAAAAGCTCGGGGTTTTTAACACTTCTGTTATCGAACCGGTTGGCGAATCAGCCGGTGTTTTGCATGGCTTTGGCAGAATAGGGGAGGTTGAAGACGGTCTCACTCTTTCCGATATGCTTTTTCGATGCATAAATGCTTTGGGCGCTCATGGAGTAAGGTACACCGGCTCACCCGACAAGCCGGTAAAAAAGGTTGCTCTCAATTGCGGCGGCGGCGCCGGTGAAATGAATTTGTGCATAAAAATGGGTGTTGATTTGTTCATTACCGGCGACGTTAAATATAATCCGTTTCGTGATGCTTACGAATCCGGGATGGCAGTTATAGATGCCGGGCACTATGAAACCGAACACATTGTAACCGAGCTTTTTTATTCCATGCTGTCAAAACAGTTTTCAGATATCGAACTTGTATTTTCAAAAGAAAATATTTCAGTAATAAAATACTTTGTGAAATGAGGAATTATGATGAAAAAAGATATAGTAATTGTGGGTGCCGGTCCTGCAGGCATTTTTACAGCTCTTGAGCTTATAAAAAACAATTCCGGAAAAAGCATATTGATTGTAGAAAAGGGTGTGTCTGTCGAAAACCGTCACTGCCCAAAGTCAAAAACCCAAAAGTGCGTATCCTGCAAGCCCTATTGCCATATAACAACCGGGTTTTCAGGTGCCGGCGCATTCTCAGACGGTAAGCTTTCGCTTTCATATGAGGTAGGCGGTGATTTGCCGCAGCTTATAGGTGCAGACAAGGCACAGGAGCTCATCGACTACACTGATAAAATATATCTGGAATTTGGTGCTGATGAGCATATAGAAGGTATAGGTAATACCGATGAAGTCCGCAAGATACGAAGTCGGGCAATAAGAGCCGGTCTTAAGCTTGTCGACTGTCCTATTCGCCATCTCGGTACCGAAAAAGCTCAAAAGCTTTATTTTGAAATAGAAAAGTTTCTTTTGGCAAACGGCGTTGAAATACTCTTTGGCTATGAATGTAAAAATATAATCCTTGAGAGCGGTCAGTGCAAAGGCGTTATTATCGAAGGAAAGGGAGAAACACAAACGGTATATGCCGATAAAAGTGTTATAGCTACTGGGCGCAGGGGAGCCGAATGGTTGGAGAAAATTTGTGCAGAGCACAATATTGCTCACCAGCCCGGTACTGTGGATATAGGTGTCCGTGTTGAGGTCAGAAGCGAAATTATGGAAAAGGTAAACGAGGTTTTGTATGAGTCAAAGCTAATAGGCTACCCGGCACCGTTCAAAAATAAGGTTCGTACCTTTTGTCAGAATCCGGGCGGATTTGTAAGTCAAGAAAATTACGATAATGATCTTGCTGTGGTAAACGGTCATTCCTATAAGGATTTGAAATCAGAAAATACCAACCTTGCAATTTTATGTTCCCACAATTTTAGCGAGCCGTTTAATGAGCCTATTGCCTATGCCCAAAAGATTGGAGAGCTTACCAATATGCTTGCCGATGGCAGAATATTGGTTCAGCGCTTTGGTGATATACTTGATGGCAAGCGTACATGGGATAAGGAGCTTTCACATTCCAATCTCAAACCCACACTTCCCGATGCGGTAGCCGGAGATATAACCGCTGCCATGCCCTACAGAGCCATGATAAATATTATAAATTTTATCAAGGCAATGGATAATGTAGTGCCGGGCTTTGCATCTTATGAGACGCTTCTCTATTCTCCGGAGCTCAAATTTTACAGCAACCGTATCAAGATGGATGAACATCTCAACACAAACGTAAAAGGTCTTCATTGCCTCGGCGACTCAAGCGGATGGACGCGCGGTCTGATGATGGCATCTGTTATGGGAGTTCTTATGGGCAAAGAGCTATCGTTTTAAAAATAAATAAAACATAAGCCTGATATCAACGGGGGTATAGTGATGAGACCCTTTTTGATATCAGGCTTTTTATACGTTATTTAGATTTAGTTTTCATCAATAATAGCAGATCAATCTCCTTTTCCATCCCAACAATAGGTACAAAGCTTACACTTATCAATACCTATAGCCTTTACAATGCCCTCAATTGACTGGAATTCCAGAGATTTAAAGTTGAGCTTTTCACAAATTGCCGCTCTGAGCTTTTTGCCTCGTTCTGTTTTTGCATCGCTGTATTCATCAAGATGATTAAATCCGTCTTCACCTTCAATTTCCATTATGATTTTACGGGTTATAAGCTCCATCTCGCTTGTTGCGGTAGAAAAATTAAGGTATTTACAGCTATACATGATAGGTGGACAAGCCGAACGCATATGCACCGATTTTGCACCGTTGTCATACAAAAAGTCAACTGTCTCCTTGAGCTGAGTTCCTCGTACTATAGAGTCATCCACAAAGAGGAGATTCTTGTCTTTAATTAGGTCGTGAATGGCTATTTGCTTCATTTTTGCAATTTTGTTGCGTTCATTCTGGTGGGTAGGGATAAAGCTTCTTGCCCATGTTGGAGTGTATTTTATAAACGGACGAGCAAAAGGAATATGACATCCGTTTGCATAGCCTATAGCGTGCGGAGTTCCCGAATCGGGCACACCTCCGATATAGTCTATATCGTCAAGGGTTTTGTTTTCCAAATCGCTTTTTGCCATAATTTCGCCGTTTTTGTTTCGCATAACCTCAACATTAATACCCTCATAGCTTGAGGTGGGATAACCGTAATATGACCACAAAAACGCACAGATTTTCATTTCCTCTCCGGGCTTTGCAAGCTGCTCAACTCCGCTTTGAGTAATTCGCACAATTTCACCGGGGCCCAACTCTTTTTCAATTTCATAACCAAGCTTATGGCATGCAAATGATTCAAAGGTGATACAGTATCCGTCTTCACATTTTCCAATGAGCACCGGCAGTCTGCCGAGGCGGTCTCTTGCGGCGATAATTGAGCCGTCATCCTTTAGTATCATGATAGATGCGGTGCCGTCTATAGATTCCTGCGCAAACCTGATTCCTTCGGTAAAATTGCTTTTCTGACCCATCAGTGCCGCCACAATTTCTGTGGAGTTTATTTTTCCGCCGGTCATTGCGTTGAAATGACCGTGAGTAAACGAAAGATACTGATTAATCAGAGCATCTGCATTATTTATTTTGCCTATAACGCAAATAGCATATGTACCGAGACTTGATTTTATCATCAGCGGCTGAGGATCATAATCGCTGATGCATCCGATTGCTGCATGCCCGTGCATTTTGTCAAACACATGGTCAAATTTGGTTCGGAACGGTGAATTTTCGATATTATGAATTTCTCTCTGAAGTCCTATTTCTTCATCATATGCAGCCATGCCCGCGCGTCTTGTACCCAGATGTGAATGGTAGTCTGTACCGAAAAAAACGTCAGAAACGGCATCGTGCTTACAAACAGTACCAAAAAAGCCTCCCATATATACCTCCCGAAAGTTGCTTAAAATGTTAAACTTAGTATTATGATTAGTATACCATTATAATCGAATATAGTCAATATTCTGCCGGCAATACTGGCGATTTTTTTAGATTTTGAGTGAATATATACCCAATCTGTGTATTTCTTAAACAAAAATACCACCCGACATCAATCGAGCGATATTTTAAATCAAAATTGTCTACATATTTTTCTTCATATTTCCCAGAGCACTTTTTTCAAGTCTCGAAACCTGAGCCTGACTGATTCCAAGCTCCTTTGCAACCTCCATTTGAGTTCTTCCCTTAAAAAATCTTAAGTTTATAATATGCTTTTCTCTGTCTCCGAGCTTTTTCATAGCTTCTTTCAGAGAAATTTCTTCAAGCCAGTTTTCATCAAGATTTTTTTCATCACTTAGCTGGTCCATAACAAATATTGCGTCTGTTCCGTCGTTATATACAGGCTCATAAATGGACACCGGTTCCTGAATTGCATCCAGTGCAAATACCACGTCTTCCTTTTCCATACCCAGCTCTTTTGCAATTTCTTCTATTGTGGGTTCGTTTTCATTTTTTGCCGTAAGACGTTCCTTGGCTCCCAGTGCCTTGTATGCTGTGTCTCTCAGCGACCTGCTCACCCTGATTGAGCTGTTATCTCTGAGGTATCGGCGTATCTCGCCAATTATCATTGGTACAGCATAGGTAGAAAATTTTACATTCTGACTCAAATCAAAATTATCAACCGACTTTACAAGCCCTATACAACCCACCTGAAAAAGGTCGTCTGCATATTCTCCTCTGTTTGAAAATTTTTGTATAACAGAGAGCACAAGTCTCAAATTCCCATTTATAAATTTGTCTCTTGCCTCCTTGTCTCCTTTTTTTATCCTGGCAAACAGCTCCACTTTTTCTTCGTTGGAAAGCACCGGAAGTTTAGATGTGTTTACTCCGCAAATTTCTACCTTGTTTATCATAAAAAAACCTCCGAGAAAGATTTTGTTTTTACACTAAAATCTTCCCCGAAGGTTTATTTTTATATACTGTTATAAGATGTCGAAAATAGTTGATTAATAATCAAAACGTATTCCGCCCTTAACAACGGATTTGATATTTTTTTCTCTGTCTGTTATTATCATATCTGCCGGATACCCCGCTTCGATTTTGCCTTTTTTCATGCTCATCATGTTGTATGGAGTCTCCGATGCCATGCGGAATGCTTCTTTTTCGGGAATGCCGAATTCTATTGCTTTTTTTACACAATCAAAAAGACACGTTGTACTTCCTGCAATTGTTCCGTCGCTTAATCTTGCCTCGCCGTTTACAACTGTTACATCAAGTCCGCCCGAATCGTACTTTCCGTCAGGCAAACCCGCCGGTCTCACATTGTCACTAATGAGTATCATTCTCTCCGGGCCAAACATTTTGTACAGCGCAAGCACTGCCGCCTTGTGAATGTGAAAACCGTCACATATAACCTGAGCATAAATTCCTTTTTCGGCTGCTGCGCCTATGGGACCGGGATTTCGGTGGTGAATAGGGGGCATGGCATTAAATGTGTGGGTGAGGCATGCCGCGCCGTTGCCGATTGCTTCTATTGCAGTATCATAGTCACAGTCTGTATGCCCAAGGCACACCGGAACCTTTGATTTTTTGATAAAATCCATTGCACCGTCAAGCTCCGGTGCAATTGTAACTGTTGCAACGTTTTTCACAGTTTCAAATTCTTCAATATTCGGATTTTTTATAAAATCGGGGTTTTGTGCACCCTTATATTTCATGTTGATATAAGGGCCTTCCAGATGATATCCGACAACATTTGCACCGTCACTGCATTGCGGAATTTTTTCAGTGGCTGCCTTGATTTGCTCTATACTCACAGTCATAGTGGTAGGGCACCAGTCCACAACGCCGTGAGATAGCATAAATCTGCTCATTTCTTCAATTCCGCATCCGTCCGAAGTGTCGAGCCCAAGCATACCGTGGCAATGAATGTCAAATAATCCCGGATACACACACATGTCGCTTTCGAATCCACATTTACTTTTTTGAACAGATACAATTTTGCCGTCCGATATTTCTATATCAACATTTTCGCCAAACAACAAAACATTTTTTATTATATCCATAACGCGTTCATACCTCTACACATACTTTGCAACTATTTTTTTCATGTCGTCGAGCTTTGCACTGATATCCTGGCAAAGCTTAAGCTGATTCTTTGCTCTGACCAGATTCTGATTGGGATAATGAATTTTGAAATATGTATCTCCGTTCAGATAATCGGTCAGAAATCTTATTCCGCATTCATAAGTGAGGGTAAGTGCACTCAATGGCAAAAGCTCAATTTCTTTTTCGGTTATTTTGTCGCCTATTTCCGACAAAAATCCCTTTGTATAGCTTTCAAAATATTCAAGGTCAAACCAGACCTTTTCAAGGTCTGCTTCATCTTCCAATGCAGTGGATGCACCAAAACGCAGTGAATCACCATAGTCAAATAAAAGTGAACCCGGCATAACTGTATCAAGATCGATTACACAAATACCCTCTTTTGTATCTTTGTCAAAAAGAACATTGTTTAGCTTTGTATCGTTGTGAGTAACCCTTGTGGGAATTGCACCGCTTTCCAGATTATCGGTGATTATTGCACAGTCGTTTTCAAACCTGATATATTCGTTATACACATCCATAATTTCGTCTTTTCTGCCTGCAATATTATCCTCAAGCGCTTTTTTGAGATTAATTGTTCTTTTGGGTGTATGGTGAAAATCGGGAATGGTCTCATAAAGTGATGAAGCATCAAAATCCGCAAGCATGTTCTGAAACTTGCCGAATGCTCTTGCCGAGCTTTCAAACTGGTCAGGATTTTCGGGCAGGTTAAGGGAAATTGTGTTGTCTATAAATTTGTATATTCTGTAGCAGCTTCCGTCTGATGTTTCATGATAGAGTTTTCCGTCAATGGTTTTAATAACGGTGAGTGTTTCTCTGTCGGGATTGCCTCCGTTTGCAGTTATAACACCTCTGAGGTGCTTTGTTACAGCTTCAATATTTTCCATAAGCTTTTGGGGATTTGAAAAAATTGAAGTGTTAATTTTCTGCAAAATATATTTTGGTGTGGAATCTGCAATATAAGTGTCGTTGATGTGACCGTCACCGTAGGGGTCAACCTCAAACTCTATAGCAAATGCACTCATAATTTCGCCAAGTGAATTGTCATTAAATACCATCATAATAACCTTCTTCCATTAATTTTTGAAGTGCGGCTCTTACAGTGGGTGTATCATCTTTGTAGGTTACGCCGTACCATTTATCGTCAGATATGTATGCATCCACTCTTTGCCCGTGGTTTTTGATAAGATCGTCCACAACAAAGGGCAGGAAAAATTCTTCTTTTTCGGGGTTAGAAAGCTTCGAGAGAAAGCTTTCAAATCTTGTTTCGAGCTCACCAAAAATTTTTGGTACAAAGCCCCACATGTTCATCGAAACAACCGTGTCCATCGGCAATCCGCAGTTTCTGTCAAGGGCGGTATGCTCCGTTACGGATTTAAGCACATTTCCCTCAAGCTCACACACTCCTCTGCTCACGGTGCCGTTTTCGGTAAGGGTATTGCCGAGTCGAAATCCGGCCATACACATCTCGCTGCCCGATGTGAGAGCTTCGTGTATCAGTTCAAAGGATTTTCTTCCATAAAAATCATCGGCATTTATTGCTGCAAACGGTGTCTTAACGGCATCCTTTGCACAAAGCACCGCATGACCCGTACCCCACGGCTTGGTGCGCCCATCCGGTATCTCAAAGCCTGCGGGAAGCTCAGAGTCGATTTGCTGAAAAACATAATCGGTATCAATCATTTTTTCTATTCTTTTTCCGGCTGCTTCTCTGAAATCATGTTCAATTTCTTTTTTAATAATAAAAACAGCCTTGTTGAATCCTGATTTAATTGCATCATAAACCGAAAAATCAAGAATGATTTCGCCGTTTTTGCCCATGGGAGCAATCTGCTTTAGACCGCCAAAACGCGAGCCCATGCCTGCTGCCATAACCAATAGTGTTGTATCCATTATTATAACATCTCCTGTATAGCTTGCCATATCGTCCATTTTGATTAATATAATGTTGACATAACAGCAAAATTATATTATCATTATATTATAATTCCAATTTTATGTATATATGAAATAGGATACAAAATCTTTTAATTAAGATACGGGTGATTACATGCAGAATGGATGCGAAATACCGAATATTATTAGTATTGATGCGATACATACCTTGTTTAAAATCTCTTTTCGCAGTGATTATGAATTTAAAGGAGAGCGCCACAATTTTTGGGAGATTGTTTTTGTTATCGGAGGAACCGTAGGCATAAATGCCGGTGATGATATTTATGTTTTGGAAAGAGGGCAGGCGGTTTTGCACCGGCCTGACGAGTTTCACCGCATATGGTCAGAATTTGATACCAATCCTACGGTCATTGTTTTTAGCTTTACGGCAAATTCCTTCCCTGAGTTTGACGGCAGGATTTTTAATCTTGATTCGTCTCAGATAAAAAAGGTTGAAGAGCTTTATTCTCTTGCTATTGACGCTTTTGAAAGTGAGGGGATAAATATTACAGGCATAAGCCCCTCAAAAGAACTATGTGCCGAAGAGTTTCGGCTCAACATGGAGCTTTTGTTGTTTTCGCTCATAAGCAAGCATTCGTTTAGAGCCGGCAGCGGTGTACGAAGTGCGGAGATATATGCCGAGGCAGTCAGGGTTATGGAGCAGTCTCCCGATGCCGGTTATTGTATAGATGATATAGCTCTCAAATGCTCCATAAGTCCGGCATATCTCAAAAAGCTTTTTGTCAAATATGCAGGTTGCAGTGTTATGAAATATTATAACCGTCTCAGGGCACGCATCGCATGCGGATATCTCAGTAACGGAAAAAGCGTTAAAGAAACCGCACTTCTTCTCGGCTTTACCGATCAAAACTATTTTAGTACATTTTTCAAACGAATAATCGGGCTAAGTCCTACAGAGTTTAGAAATCAAGGCAGAAGATAACACCTATTCACAAATATGATAGATATGTATTGCAAAACAACTGCTCAAATAATTACATTTTAAAATTTTAACATGGCAATCTTTGTCAAATACTCCTCTGTTTTCATATAATGATATATAATCTGTAGCGGAGTGATATTTGTAATGAAAAGTATCAAATTAAGCGATTTTAAAATTTTAAATATAAACGAAACCCAGAGTAATGAGGTTATTGACTACGGCGTTAAAATGGTTGGAGCACCTCTTGAATGGAAGGAGACAATGGGTGAAGGGATAAAAATAGGTGTTGTTGATACCGGAATCTGTACCTCTCATCCCGAATTTTCCAATCGTATTGCAGACGGTGTGAATTTCACAAAAGAGGATCCACGCTCCATAGAGGACTATAGCGGTCACGGAACTCATGTTGCGGGTATTTTGGCAGCCGAAAAAAACGGAATTGGCGTAGTGGGAGTTGCTCCCAAGGCAAAGCTCTATATTGCCAAAGCCTTTGATAAATCGGGCAAAACTGATTATTCATGCGTTGAAAAAAGCATTTTGTGGCTCATGGATAAAAATGTTGATGTTATCAATATGTCTTTTTCGTCGCCCTATACTTCAGAACGCTATAGCCGTCTTGTACGCATGATTCATCGCAAAGGGATCACAATGATTTGTGCTGCGGGCAATGAAGGCACAAACGGCAACAATACCATAGGCTATCCGGCAAATTTTGCCGAGACTATTGCTGTTTCGGCAGTTGATATAAATAAGACAATTGCCGATTTTAGCTCGCAGGGCAGTGCTGCCGAAATTTCGGCTGCTGGCATCAATATATATTCAACCTATCTAAACAATGGATATGCCACTCTTAGCGGCACCTCCATGGCAACACCGATAATTGCCGGAGCGGCGGCAATTTTGCAGGCAAAGGGTGTTATGAGATACCACCGGCGTCTGACCCCCGACGAAATCAGGCTTCTTCTCAATATCTATACTGAGGATTTGAGCGGTCTTGGCAGAGATGACCGCTACGGTTACGGACTTTTTAGTTTTGGCAGAATATCCGGAAGCGATTATGTTGATATTTCTCCCATACGAAGTGCTGTTTCTCAAAGAACTGATATCAGCAAACGTATGGCCGAGTTAATTGTTGCCATGCTGATGTAGTCGGTACAAATCAAACAAAAAGCACAAAATCCTGCCCGGTGTCATGGGTTCGATTTTGTGCTTCATACTTTTATTTGCTGAATATTTCATTTACTTCACTGTACGACTTTGGTGTTCCGATGTCGTAGCATTCGCCGTTGAATGTGTAAGCATACACATCCTTTTTCTTGTACAGCCAGCTCGGGAAAAATCCGGGGGCATCGGGGTTGTTGCCCTCGTCGAGATACTGCTTTATCATAGGCACGGTATCTTTTTTGTAAATATACATTGCAAATGCGGCAATGTTGGTTTTGGGGTTTTCGGGCTTTTCGACCATACCGCAAACCTTTCCGTCAGAAGTCATTTCCACATTAGCCATTCTTCTGAGTTCTTCAATTTCGTCAATTTTTTTAACCAGTATCATGTCGCTGTTTTTGACTTTGTACTCGTTATAAAAATCTTTTAATTCAAAAGTAAAAATATTGTCTCCTGCCATAACCAGAATTTCATCGTCAATGCCAAGCTTGTTTATGGCAAAGTCCATATCCCCAACGGCACCGAGTTTATTTGTGTCATCGGTTGTATTATCGTTTAATACGGTGATATTAAGACTGCATTTTGCCTCATCCCTCCAGCTGCAAAAATGCGGGTAAAATTTATCATTGCTTATAACGATAATTTCGTCAACGACACCTATTGTTTCTATTTGCTCTGTAATATAGTTTATTATCGGCTTACCGGCTATGGGGAGCAGAGCTTTGGGCTGATTTAAAGTCAAGGGGTACAATCTTGTTGCATAACCTGCTGCAAGTATAATTGCTTTCATTGTTATAACATTTCCTTTCGCATGTGTCATTTACAATCAAGATCAATTATAACAATAATCCAAAAAAATTGCAACAAATTCCCGACTTATTTTAATAATTAAATTTTCGGTTTTTATTTAGGTACTTTATTTTTGTTGCGTTTCCGCCCCGTATATGTCGTTCCTGTTTATTTGTTTCGAGTATTTTTTTGATTTCGGCATACACCGACGGACTTATGTATCTGAGCCTTTCGCTGATGTCCTTATGTACGGTAGATTTTGAAACTCCAAACCTCGATGCCGCACTTCGTACAGTGCATTTGGATTCTATCATGTAGTTTGCAATATCCAAAACTCTCGTAGCAATATAATCCTTCACATATATTCACCTCAAAACATATTTATCTAATGTATATGAGATTAATATTGTAAAAATGTATTAAAGTAAAAATAGGATTACTTATTTAACCTTGGTCAAATTGTATTTATATTTTATAAATCTTGTTTTGTTTAATATATTCCGTAGGGGTAAGACCTGTCCTTTCCTTGAAAACACGGCAGAAATGATATTGATTGGAAAAACCGCATTTTATTGCAATAGCATTTATTTTTAACGTACCTTCCGAAAGATGCTGTTTTGCTTTTTTTATCCTTATATCTATCAGAAACTGCTTCGGTGTCATATTGTAATGCTTTGTAAAAATGCGACGAAAATAAATTTCGCTTATATTACATTGCAGTGCCAGCTCTGCATTTGTAAGGTGAGGATTCTGATAATTGTTTTCAAGATATTTTATTGCCGGCATGATTATCTTGCTTGATGAGCTTTGTGCGCAGAGACGGTAGAGTATATGATAAAAAATACTCATCATTTCTGCTCTGTTACCGTCAAAAAGTGACAATGTGCGCAGCTTCTCATAATCTTTAATATACGCTTCGGTATTTTGAAGCGGAAGAGAAACAATAGTATCGCATAAAGCATCGGCACAAGTAAAATTTATGACCGGAAAGCTTCCGGTTTTATCGCCGTATATGGTGTATGTCTGCCCCTCGGGAAGGAGGATGGCATGATTTTTATCCGATATTATTTTGTTTTTGTTATGAGTATATGTAATCTGCCCTTCTGTACAAAACGACAAACCGAAGCATTTTCTGTTCTCTATTTTTTCGAGTCTGCCCTTTGGTGAAAGAACCGTAAAAATTTCCTTTATGTCAGTGATAGTTATATACTTAAGCATTTTGATATATCCTCCATGATTCAATAAGCGGCAAAGCCGTGTCATTCAACGTTTTCAGTGGGAGATTGAACTC
>JAEDEG010000209.1 GCA_016293435.1 Clostridia bacterium | reverse complement strand
AGTTCAATCTCCCACTGAAAACGTTGAATGACGCGGCTTTGCCGCTTATTGAAGCCACATAAAATTAAAAATATATAGATCAATTATCCGCAGTTTTGATATTTCTTTTAAAAATATCATCAAAGCTCGACATCACAATTGCCGCAAAGCCCAAAATTGCGCCCACTATCAGGTTTACGTTAAGCTCATCGGTTCCAATCAGCACCGAAACCACTCCGGTAATCACGGCTGAAAAAGGCATTATAATTGCTACAGTGCTTGCGTTTATGTGCTTCATTGCATTTGTGCGTATGGTCCAGCACAAAGCCGATGAAACAATCGCCACTGCAGCTGCAAATATAATATGCTGCGGCTTTGCAGAAAAAACAATTTTTTCAATTGGCATTTTCACACCCTCAGCCGTTGTATAGTTTGTAAAATGCAAAATAACAGAAAATATAAATGATACTGCAATGCCCACAAAGGATTGTACGGCAAGATATAACGGCGCATATAAATTTTTTGCATATACGCTTGTTCCGGCAATGTTAAAGCCGTAAAGCAGTCCGGCAACTGCACACAAAATTTCTCCAACACCCCATGATGATGCGTCTTGTAATGACATACCGTTTAATACAAAAATGCTGATGAGGCACAAAATACACGATAATACGGTTGCAAATCCCGGTTTTTTCTTAACCAGAATATACATAAGAACAGGCACTGTAATACAAGATAAATTTTCCAAAAATGCATATTTTGCCGGCGTTGTATAAAGCAATCCGATTTTTTGACATATGTTTGCAAGTGTCAGAAAAAAACCTGTGGGTATACCGATTTTTATGTATTGAAAGTTGAAGCCTTTTATGTGTTTTTTTGACATAATTATATATGTTGTCAATAGAATCACTTCTGAAAAGAATACTCGAAAAGTCGGCGAATAATATTTGTTTAGCTGCAGCGTAAAAAACGGGATAAAGCCCCACACAAGAACAACAAAAAACAGCCCCACATATGCGGCCGGTTTTTTGCTCTTGCCATTTTGTAAGGTCACAAGTGTTTTTTTCATAATGTTCATCCTTTCTGATTTTATAATTTAACACTTTTCTTGACTTTTGAGAATATTTTGTTTATAATAAGGGTGTGAAAAATTTTCAACACCGGTTTGGGGGTAAACAATTATGGATATAATAAAGGTCGAAGTCTTGCTTTCTGCAATTGAGCTTGGCAGTATGTCCAAAGCTGCAGAAATATATTCATACACTCCGTCGGCCGTTACACATATTGTAGATGCAATTGAGAGCGAAATCGGTGTTAAAATCATTAAGCGTACGCACATGGGCATCGAAGTTCAAAGAGGAAGAGAAGATATTATAGACAGACTGAAATTGCTTGTCAGCACAAAAAATGATATTATGGAAATGGCAGCAGCCAAAACCAAAACCCACAAAATAACAATTGCAACCTATGCCAGCTTGTCCAAATACGTTTTGCCTAAGATTGTAATTGATTTCAAAAGGCAGTTTCCTGATGCAGATATAAATATTATTGTGGACGACAATCTTCAATCCGTGTACGAAAAAGGCTCGGCTGACATACTATTTGGTGAAAAAATCGAAAATGATAATATTATATGGGAAGAGCTTATGTTAGACCCTTACGTTGCGGTCTTTCCCAAAACGCAAGCTTTTTCAGACAAAGCCGTCAGCCGTGAAAAGCTTTACACAAAAACATTCATTATGGCGAAAGACCGAAAGATTTCGGATTATATTTCAGAGGAAAAGATTGACGATATCATCAAAATTGATTCGCACGATGACAGCTCCGTAATACAGATGGTAAAAGAAGGAATGGGCGTGACTATTTTATCGTCGCTTGCTGTCAACAGCAATCAGGGAGTAGCCATGGCGAAGCTCAATCCCGGCCTTAGCCGCGTATTGGGCTTGATGTATGGAAAAAAGCATTTGGCAGACAAAGATTACGCAAGAAAATTTGTTGACTATATCAGGCGGTACGATATGAAAGGCAAATTCTGCGGCGATATTGCATGATTGCAGATAAGCGGCATAAATTGTTTGTTAAAAAATTGCATTGAAATAATATCCGAAACACATGTTAATAACAAACGTGACAGCATTTTGCCAATAAAAACAGACAAAGCTTTCATAAAAGATGAAATCGGTTTTGGGGCGAGTTTGCCCAAATAATACATAGGCAGGAGAGATATAAATGAATATAAACACACCACTTACCAAAGAGATTCTCAGTAGTCTCAAAGCCGGCGACAATGTTACAATATCCGGCAAAATATACACAGCACGTGATGCAGCTCACAAAAGGCTATGTGAGGCTTTGGCAAAAGGCGAAAAGCTCCCCTTTGACGTGTCCAATCAGGTTATATATTATGTTGGACCGTGTCCGGCAAAGCCCGGAGAGGTGATTGGCTCGTGCGGCCCCACAACAAGCTATCGCATGGATGCCTATGCTCCAAAGCTTATAGAACTCGGTCTATCCGGCATGATAGGCAAGGGTCTGAGGTCTTGTGAGGTAAAACAAAAATGCACAGAGCATGGCTGCGTATATTTCGGTGCTATCGGTGGAGCTGGTGCACTATTGGCAAATCATGTAAAACACTCGGAGATTGTTGCATATGAAGATTTGGGAACAGAAGCTGTAAGGTGTCTCACCGTAGAAAATTTTCCCGTAACGGTTATTATAGACATTAACGGCAATGATTTGTACGAAATAGGCAAAAAAAACTATAGAGAACTCGACTAAAATTATACAGCCTTTTTATTGATTTTTTTTGGCTCAAAGTATATAATATATACAACAAATATTGAAAGGGGACTTTGTTATGGCTTCTGTAACTAAAGATACAATCATCAGTGATGTGCTCAAGATTGACCAGGGAACCGCACCGTTCTTTTTTGAAATCGGAATGCACTGCCTTGGCTGTCCGTCAGCGAGCGGTGAAACAATTGAAGAAGCGTGCGCCGTTCACGGTGTAGATGCTGATGAATTGGTTGAAAAGCTTAATGATTATTTAAAAGACAAATAATTATTGCAAAAAAATGAATGTACAGGGGGATTTATGCCCTCTGTATTTTATTTTATAACTAAATTAAGATGTCCCCCGCCTCTATAGGCGGCGGGTGACATTT
>JAEDEG010000055.1 GCA_016293435.1 Clostridia bacterium | reverse complement strand
GAATTGCATCTTTGGCTTCTTCAAAGCTTTCGGCAATTATAACACCCTTACCGAGCGCCAGCCCGTCGGCCTTTATTACAACGGGAAAATCGCCCTTTTTTATGTATTCTACAGCCTCGTCAGGGTTTGAAAAGACCTCGTAGCCTGCTGTGGGAATATTATATTTTTTCATAAGATTTTTTGAAAAGACCTTACTGCCCTCAATGATAGCCGCTTTTGCCTCGGGGCCGAAGCACTTTACACCTATTGCACTCAGAGCATCAACTGCTCCGAGCACGAGCGGGTCATCGGGAGCAACAACTGCAAAATCTATATTATTAGTTTTTGCAAAGTTCACTATTTTGTCTATATCGGTAGCACCAATGGGAACACATTCGGCAATTGACGCTATTCCGCCGTTGCCGGGCAGTGCATATATTTTGTCTGCTTTGGGGCTTTGGCTGAGCTTGTGCACAATAGCATGCTCACGTCCTCCTCCGCCTATTACCATAATATTCATCTTATCAAAATACCTTTCTTGTTATTTTTGTTCATTGCAAACCTTTTCAACAGACAGAGGAAGAATTATCCATTCTGCCTGCTCCATTATTCTGCGCTGAAGAGTTTCGGGGGTGTCGTCCTCTGCCACACAAACCGCCTTTTGCATAATGATTTCACCGCCGTCGGTAATCTCATTAACAAAGTGGGTGGTTGCTCCGCTTACCTTAACGCCTTTTTGAAGGGCGGCTTTGTGAACTTTGAGCCCATAAAAGCCGTCGCCGCAAAAGGAAGGAATAAGTGACGGATGAACATTTATAATTTTGCGGTCATAATGTTTGACAAAGCTCTCAGACAGTATTGACAAAAAGCCCGCAAGCACTATAACATCAATGCCTGCATCATCCAAAGCACCAATAAGCTTGTCTTCAAAATCTGCTCCTTTTGGTATGTATATGCCTTTGATACCGGCATTGGCAGCTCTTTGGAGTGCATATGCTCCCTCGCGGTCTGATACTACAAGCTCGATGCGGCCGCTTTTTATAACGCCGCTGTTTTGGGCATCTATGAGAGCCTGAAGATTAGTGCCGCCGCCGCTGACCAGAACTGCAATTTTTTTCAGCATAATTCAACACCGCCGTCTCCCTTTGTTATTTCACCGATAATATAGGAGCCTTCAGATGCGTCAAGCACCTTGTCGGCATCGGTTTTTGAAACTACAACAATCATGCCGACACCCATGTTGTAGGTGTTGAACATATCTCTCTCGGGGATACCTCCGAGTGAAGCGAGCATATTGAATACGGGCAAAATCTTAACGGCAGATTTGTCAATTTTTGCACAAAAGCCATTGGGAATACTGCGCGGAATATTTTCGTAGAAGCCGCCGCCGGTGATGTGTGATACAGCTTTTATTGCAGAAACATCATCAATGGCTGCAATATCCTTTACATAAATCTTAGTGGGAGTGAGGAGCTCTTCGCCGATTGTTTTGCCCAGCTCATCACTGTATACACCAAGGTCTTTGTTTTCTACATCAAAAACCTTGCGAACAAGAGAGTAGCCGTTGGAATGGATACCCGATGAGGGCAAAGCAACAATAACATCCCCTTCACATATGGTCTTGTTGTCATAAACCTTTGCCTTGTCTACCATACCAACCGCAAAGCCCGCAAGGTCATATTCATCAACAGGATAAAAGCCGGGCATCTCGGCTGTTTCGCCGCCGATAAGAGCGGCACCGGACTGAACGCAGCCCTCTGCCACGCCCGACACAATTGCGGCAATCTTTTCGGGAACATTTTTGCCGCAGGCGATATAATCAAGAAAAAACAGCGGCTTTGCACCACAGCAGATGATATCGTTAACGCACATTGCAACACAGTCGATGCCGACAGTATCATGCTTGTCCATAAGAAACGCAATTTTCAGCTTGGTGCCAACGCCGTCGGTACCGCTCACAAGCACCGGCTCGGTCATGCCCTTCATAGAAGGCATAAAAAGACCGCCAAAGCCTCCTATATCGGAAACCACGCCATCGGTCTCGGTGCGGGCAATGTGCTCTTTCATAAGCTTAACTGCATTGTAGCCGGCAGTGATGTCAACTCCGGCGGATTTGTAGCTTTCGCTAAAGCTCTTATCCATTTGTATATACCTCCAAAAACTTATATTTATTCAAACTGTGCTTTTACGCTTGCATCCTTTGCAATAACCTCTTCGGTCATTTTGGCTCTCATTGTGCTTAGCTTGTCTGCAAGATCAGAATCGGAAAGTGCTATAATCTGAGAAGCAAGTATTGCGGCATTGGCACTGCCGTCTATTGCAACCGTTGCAACGGGAATGCCGCTCGGCATCTGTACAGTGGCAAGGAGAGCATCCATACCGTCGAGAACCGAAGCCTTAACGGGTATGCCGATAACAGGAAGAATTGTGTTGGCGGCAAGCACGCCCGCAAGATGTGCCGCCTTGCCTGCGGCGGCAATAATTACGCCAAAGCCGTTGGAAGCGGCATTTGCAGCAAAGTCAATTGCCTGCATGGGGGTGCGGTGAGCACTGATTACACGAACCTCAAACGGAATGCCAAATTCTTTGAGCTTGTCTATGGCAGGGGTGAGCTTGGGAAGATCACTGTCACTGCCCATTACTATTGCAACTTTTTTCATAGCTTTTATCCTTTCACGCGCATAATTTCATTATCCATAATATTATAGCACATTTGCGATTCTTTTTCAACAAAAATAATACCAAATATGAGAAATTTTACACCTGCTTTGTATTGCTGAATGTATGATAATATCACTTGATGCCATAGGCAAGAAAAACAAGCCTGCATATGAAGCAATGCAGGCTTGGCTTCAATAAGCGGCAAAGCCACGTCATTCAACGTTTTCAGTGGGAGATTGAACTCCCACTGAAAAAATTAAGATGTCACCCGCCGCCTATAGAGGCGGGTGACATCTTAATTTAGTTATATAATTACAAATTTATACTTTTTACAAACTAAGCGTCAATCAATTTTCGCTGTATATAACAGTCACATCGGGATGAAGCTGCAAAATTGAAGCGGGAACACGGGGAGTGATGGGACCGTAGAAGGCTTGATTCAAAATATCCTCTTTGTTTTTGCCGTTGGCAATAAGGAGAACCTTTTTGGCCTTCATAATAGCTCCCATGCCCATTGTGATGGCACTGCGAGGCACATCGTCGATCGATTCAAAAAAGCGTGCATTTGCCTCTATGGTTGATTTATCAAGCTCAACCACATGAGTTTTGCCCACAAAAATATCGTCGGGCTCATTAAATCCTATGTGACCGTCGAGACCGATGCCCAAAAGCTGTAGGTCTATGCCGCCGAGAGAATCGATAAGCTCGTCATAAGCCTTGCCCTCTGCTTCCATATCGTCACTGCATCCGCCGGGAACATATGTGTTGGCGCGATCAATATTAATCTTTGAAAAAAGATTGGTATCCATAAAATATCTGTAGCTCTGATCATCCTCACCCGACAGGCCCACATACTCATCCAGATTGACAGATTTAACTGCCGAAAAATCCACGTCGCCTGCCTTGCATGCAGATGCAAGATTCGCATATGTACCGAGAGGTGACGAGCCGGTGGCCAGACCCAAAACACAGTCAGGCTTCAAAATTACCTGAGCTGCAATAATACCTGCCGCCATGCGGCTGAGCTTTTCGTAGCTTTCTGCTTTGACAAATTTCATAAAATATTCCTCTTTTCTTATTTTCAGACTGCGTGCAGCAGTCTCACATCGGGCACACGAAAAAATTTTTCGAGTGCCCTTTACCGAATCTTGCTACATGCAATCTTTTTTTCTTTTTACAATAGTATCTGCCGATTTTACTATCGAATCGGAGGGATAGACTCCCCTCATGGCTGTGAGCGGATATACAGACGTGTTTCTGCCGACAACCGTACCGGGATTGAGCACGCATCCACATCCTATGTCGGCATTGTCTGCCAGGATGGCACCAAGCTTGCGAAGCCCGGTGGAATAGACTGTATCGGAGCGGACAACAACGTTTTTGCCGTCGGATTTGAGATTGGAGCAAATCGCCCCCGCACCCAAGTGGGCATGGTTGCCCAAAATTGAATCTCCAACATAATTATAATGAGGAACTTGAACATTGTCAAGTAAAATACAATTTTTTAGTTCACTCGAATTGCCTATAACGCAATCGGAGCCGCAAACAACATTGCCGCGCAAAAATGCCCCGGGTCTCAAAACGGTGCCGTGACCGATTATAGCGGGAGCTTCGATTGTAACTCCGGGATATATCACAACATTTTTGCCAATGAGCACACCCTTTTTCAATACATCAAAGCCATCAATACCATTTGCCAGCAATTTGCCTATATATCCCCCTATTTCGCTCACAAGCTCCCACGGATAGGTAAAGCTGTCAAAAAGCTCCGCCAAATAATTAGTCCTGCATTCAAAAAGCTTCTTTATTTCTACTTCCTTACTCAATTGCAAATCCTTCCTCTCTGATAACCGAAGCAAGCCGCGAAGCGTAGGTTTTGCAAAGCTCTTCGGTATCTGCTTCAATCATAATCCGGACAACCGGCTCCGTACCGCTGAGTCGAAGCAGTGCTCTGCCGTTGTCACCTATTTCGCTTTTCACATTTTCAAGCTCTTTTTTTACCGCATCACATTCCACGGTAGCTTTTTTGTCTGTAACTCTAAGGTTTTTTGTATATTGGGGATAGAGCGCCAAATTCTCCGTAAGCTGCGAAAGAGTGCTTTTGGCATCGCACATTTCTTCGGCTATCATTATTGCCGTAAGGAGGCCGTCACCGGTTGTGGCATATTTTTTTAAAATTATGTGCCCCGACTGTTCACCACCAAGACAATAGTCGTTGTTTTGCATACATTCATATACAAATCTGTCGCCGACGGTGGTCTGCTCACAGCGTATGCCTTCTTTATCCAGCGCGCGTATGAGACCGGAGTTTGACATAACGGTAGCAACCACGGTATCGCCGTTTAGCATGCCTCTGCTCTTTAGCCTTCTGCCGAGAATATAAAGCATGGCATCACCGTCGGCAATATTGCCGTTTTCGTCTACCGCAATACAGCGGTCTGCATCACCGTCAAAGGCAAAGCCCACATCGAGATGCTTTTCTTTAACCAGTGCGCAGAGCTTTTCGGGATGGGTGGAGCCGCAATTTGAATTGACATTGATGCCATCGGGTTCTGCTCCAATTACCGTGACCTGAGCACCCAAGGCTCCAAACACCGATTTGGCAATCATCCACGATGCGCCGTTGGCAGAATCTATACCGATTTTCAAATTTTTGTAGGAATGAGAAGCGAGTGAAATAAGATATCCCACATAGCGGTTTCTGCCCGATACATAGTCCACAATACAGCCTATGCGCTCGCGCTGTGCCAGCGGCAGGTCACTTCCCGACACACCAAGTGCTTTCAGATTGCCGTCTATATAGGCTTCAATAAGAGCTGTTGTACCATCGTCAAGCTTTTCGCCGTATCTGTTTATAACCTTGATTCCGTTGTCGTAATACGGATTGTGAGAAGCTGTTATCATTATACCGCAGTCAAATTCGTCTATACGTGTAACATACGATACACTCGGAGTGGTAGAAACATGAAGCATATAGGCATCTGCACCCGAGGCGGTTATGCCTGCAACTATCGAATATTCGAGCATATAACTTGAACGCCTGGTATCCTTGCCGATAACAATGCGCGGGCGATAGCCGGGCTTAGTGCAACCGGATAATTCGGATGAAAAATACCATCCCAAAAAGCGCCCCACCTTATATGCCTGCATTGAGGTCAGATTTTCGTTTGCCTCACCTCTGAAGCCGTCGGTACCGAAGTATTTTCCAACGCAGCTTTTTTCGGCTTGGCTCTGGATGGATTTTTTGTCCTGCAAAAGCTCATCTGTCGAAACTCCAAAAATTTCACAAAGCTGCAGCACCTTGTCAATCTGAGGCAAAGCCTGATTTACCTCCCATTTTGAAACCGACTGCCTCGACACTTCTATTTTTTCGGCAAGCTGTTCCTGAGACAACCCCACGTCTGTTCTGAGGCGAGTTATTTTTTCGCCGATTGTCATTCTTATTCACCTTTCCTTTCAATCAATACTATTTTCTTTTATAAATCAATATTACCAGAAATATCCTTTGAGTTCAACCAACATAACGTATTTTATTTTGCAACTTTAAGTTGCAAAAATGACTCTGTATACAAAAAACATTTAAAAAATCAGAGTTTGCATAAATGATATGTAAACTCTGATTTGCACAAACTACATTTTGTATACATATTATTACTAAAAAATCATTTTTTATAACTAAATTAAGATGTCCCCCGCCTCTATAGGCGGCGGGTGACATTTAATTTTTTCAGTGGGAGTTCAATCTCCCACTGAAAACGTTGAATGACGCGGCTTTGCCGCTTATTGAACTCAAGAAGCTAAGTTCTGCCTTTGGATACAATTTTCTCAGATTCGAGCTTATCCGTCTGCACACCTGCTTATATAACTTTTTTTTGCTTCCATTTGCCTCTCTTAAATCTTGAACAGAAAAACAGGATTCTTATAACCCAATCGCTTACCATAGCAACCCATGTGCCTATAACACCCATCTCAAAGACATTTACAAAAATATATGCCGCGCCTATTCGAAAAACAAACATCGACAGCACCGACACCATCATAACAAACTTTGTGTCACCGCTGCCTCTCAGTGCCGACGGCAGTGCAAAGCTCAGCGGATACAGCACAATTGAGCCGCAGGTATACAAAATAAGAATATCATGTGCCTGACCTATTGCCCCGGCCGAAACGCTGAATATTTTGAGAACGGGATTCAAAAACAGCATGAGAAACAAACCGTTGAAAAAGGTGAAGATATAGTCAAGCTTTAAAACATGCTTTGCATACATAGAGGCCTCGTCGGAATCGCCCGCTCCCATACACTGACCGACTATAACCATTATCGTCATTGAAAAAGCAGCACCTGCAGAATGAATGAGAGGTGACACACTTCGTGCCAAGGCATCTGCCGCAATTGCCGCGGTGCCAAGACCCGACACAAGGCCTGCAATAGCCAGTGCGCCAAGCTGAAACATGCCGTTTTCTATACCGTTGGGAAACGATACACCCAAAATCCTTTTGGCAAGCTTGCCATCAAATTCGAGCCTAAAAAGCCCCGAAATTCTGATCTTGCTGTGATGGCTGTGGAGCAGAAATATTAGCGTTATTCCCACAATTGTTACCGATATGAGAGTAGATACCGCTGCCCCGAGAGTGCCCATTTTGAACCAGAAAATAAAAATATATTTTAAAGCAAGGTTTATTATCATCATTATAACCGCCGCCGCAAAGGGAGTTTTTGTTTCGCCCACAGCTCTGAACGAAGCCGTACCAACATAATATAGAGCAAAAAACGGATAGGAAATTGCCGTGTAGGAGAAATACAAAAGGCTGTTTTGTATAACCGCCTTTTCTGCTCCGCCAAAAAGGAACGTCAGCACCTGCGGCTTAAAAACCATCATAAGTGCCATAACAGCAACCCCTATGGCAAACACAATTTTAACGTTGGTCTTGAGCGCATTTTTTGCATTGTGCTCATCGTTTGCGCCTATGTACTGTGCAAGAACAACGCTTCCACCCTGAGCAAAAGCCGACATAAACTGCTTTACAAAGGTGTCGATACGCGATACAAGCGAAACTCCGGCCACTGCGCTTTCACCCACATACGAAACCATGGTTGTGTCGGCTATGTTGAGCCCGGCAATCATAAGATTTTCAAAAAGTACAGGCAGAAAAAAAGCAATAATTTCTTTGTTTGTAAATCTGGTACTCGGTGGTGGTAAAAGTCTCATTTTTACATCTCTTTTCAGCATAATCTTATTTTCATATATTAAATTATATTTTTGAGGGTGTAAATAGAACAAACAGAACAATATGGATTTTTCAGAACTAAAATATCTCTCTTTATATTGAATTTATTTTGTAAATATGATAAAATCATATGAGTGTTTTACCATAACTACGAGGTGTTGTTTATGTTTGACAACATAGAAAATATAAAAATCTTGTCCTCCTCTCAAGGAACTTCAAAGCCCTACTCAAAAATCCAAAATCGCAAAAACAACATGCTCAGTGTGAGAAGGAGCGGAAGTGTGGAATTCGATTTTGGAGATAAAATTTTTAGAGTGAGCGAAGGTGAAATTATGTTTGTGCCTCAGGGATCCTCCTACGTATTTAAAACCGTGTCGGAGACAGCAAGCGGCTTTATCAGCATCAACTTCAGTGCTGATTTTGCCGATCCGAAGCCTGCCAGCTATTCGCTTGACGGTTTTCCGGAATCAAGCTGTATATCCAATCACTTTCCAAATATGTGGAGCATTGGCACTCAGGCAGAAAAATACAAGTGTATTTCGCTGTTTTACAGCTTGCTTGCCTATATTTCCAACATAGAAAGCCGAAATTATGCCGATAAACAAAAATTCGACATTATTGATCCGGCAATAAGCTATCTGAAATCTCACATATTCGACTGCAGTCTCAAGGTAGACAAGCTGCATCTCCTTTGCGGTATTTCGGATACATATTTTCGCAAAATTTTTGTCGCAAGATTCGGAACAAGCCCACAGAGCTATATTGTGGGCAAGCGTATTTCTCAGGCACAGTCCATAATAAACAGCGGAGATTTTGACACAATAAGCGAGGTTGCCGCCGCTGTCGGCTACTCGGATCCGCTGTATTTCAGCAGAGCCTTTAAGAAAAAATACGGAATATCTCCGTCTAACATGAATAAAGAAATCTTAAATTAGGTGATAAACCTTTAAGAAAATGATGTTTTCCGATTATGAGACGAGGGTGCACAATAAAAAATGTGCACCCTCTAAAAATATTCAAAACGTTCATTTGAACCGCACTGCTTTGCCTGCCGCATATGCCAGCACATAACCAACTGCTCCGTATAAAACCATATACCACACATATTCACCGCTGTATACCGACATCAGATAATAATACGGCGGCAGCAAAAGTCTTACGGCAGGCAAAATCTTAAAGCTGAAAAAAATCGGACACAGTGCCAGCATAACAATCATAAAAAACGGAATCAGTGCGCCAAACACCGACGCGCGTCTGAAAATCGATGTCAGAAGCACGCAAAATGCCGTTGCCGCCCACACATATGCCGCCATGGAAGAAAGCTCTCTGACACGGCTCTCGCAAAGCCCTGCAAACCCAAGTGCCGCAAGCGATACCAAAGCAGAAATCAAGGTGGCTCCGAGGCATGATCCAAATGAAGGAACAACATGCTTATGCCGCGGGAGCCACGCATAAAGCCCATCTGCTCTCTCCTGCATAAAAAAAAGAGCCGAGGCAAAACCGCACAGCATTATAATCAGTGCAAGAATACCCCTAAGGGGAGTTGTGAGATAGTTTGCGTCTGATGTATCAAGCTTTTCGCCGGAGCCGATCATTTTTATCTCGATAAGCTTGTCGCTCTGAATTTCATCATTATAAAAGTCTCTCAAAATTTCATCCGGCACAGAGGCGCCTCCGGCAATTTCTTCGCGGACAAACTTTTCGTACATAGAATAAGAAATATGAGGATATATCTTGCCAAAGAGCTTTTCTCTGGCGAGCATCTTTGTGATGCTTTCCTCCTGTTCAACCACTCTGACAAAGGGCTTTATGCTTTCCTTATTTATATAAGCTTCCAGGTTTTTTTCAAAATCTGCATCAAAAATCCACGCAGCACTGCACTTCCCGTTCTCTACAGCCAAAATTGCATCCTCCTCGGATTCAAAAAGGGTATAGTGCATAACGCTGTCCTCCCGCATAAGTGCCTCTGTCACACCGGCAGATACCGAGTCTCCCGCAGAATAAAGAGCAATATTTTCGATGCCGCTGCTTTGGTTCACCGCAGCCGAAAAGACCGGAACCGCCACAGCAATAAGTGCTAAAATTACCAAGAAGCTCCATTTGCGAAGAAGCCTTTTTGTCAGCATCATAAACCATATCAATATCCTGTTTTTTCTTTTCATCTGATGTCACCCTCCGTTTTGCGTTTTCTGATTGTGACAGTCAGAGCAATAAATCCCGCAAAATATGCAATACACATCCAAAGCTCTTTTATGACTCCCAAGCCCGAAACCGTTCTTCTGATATATGCAAACCCGACCCCCGAGGGCAAAACCGAAGCAAAGCTGCGCATAAAATCGGGAAAGAAATATTCCGGATAAAAAAATCCCGATATATAGCCCAGCACCGCTGAAACAACAAACTGCAAAAGCACCGCTGCCACAGTGCTTGAAACAGCTTCATAAATCACGGTGTGAAGGGAGCATACCATCATTACAACGGGAACAATCTTTATAACAAAGCCTGCCACACTCCACAATCCAACCCCGCTAAGCTCTGCCACGGGCAGATTTTGAGGGGCAAAAACAGCAAACAAAACAGCAAATATCACAATGGTAAGCAGAGTTATTGCAAAATATGAAGCGTATTCACACATTATCTGCCAAAAAGTGCTCATGCCCCTTGAGCAAAGCAGACGTTGTACCGACCGATTGCCTCTGTCAAGGATTTTGGTGCACGAAATGCCCCAAAGCATCATAAAAAACATTATTATCCCGCAAAGATAATAGCCGCCAAAGCTTATATTGTCGGCAACGCCTATGGTGCGAATATCAAAAATCTTGCTTCTGCCGAGAATAGTGTTTATATATTTGATGTTGAGCTCTTCGCTTTTTTTGCCGAGGTTCTTTTTTTGATTGAGCTTACGTGCCACATCCTGCATACTGTATATAGAGGTTTGTGTTTCTGTTATGAGCTCCGACACCGTGCCGGTTATCTCACCGGTCAGAATTGAGCCGAAGTTCAGAGCCGATTTTCTCACAACATAAGAGGCTGGTGTGTTTTTGCCCCGCACCACATCGCGTATAAAATCGGGCGGCACATCCACATAGCCGTGAATATCCTGCTTTTGCAAAGCCTCCTCGGCTTCTTGCCTTGTCATTTCTACAAAATCCACAGCATAGCGTGAGGTGTCGATATTCTTAAGAGCATATATGCCCATGCCGAGGTAGCTGTCACCCGTATCTCCCACAATGCCCACGCTGATTTTGCGGTTTTCTTCTTTGCCGACGGACTGTGATATAATTCCATAGGCGCATAGCGCAGAGGCACACACGGTGACTATTGTTATCAGAAGAACGGCGGGATATTTTTTGAAGGAACGCTTCATTTGCAAATAAAAATATTTGTTTTTCATGTTCATAAAAGCTCCGCCAATCTGTGAACATTACCGTCAAATCGATATGGGGTAAGCTCACCGTTTTTGAGAATAAAAAGCCTGTCACAAAGAGAAATCTCCTGAATATCGTGAGTTGCCAGGATAACGATTCCGCCGCTCGACTTAAATGAAATAAGATAGTCTGCTATGCTTTCTTTGCAAACCAGATCAAGTGCGGCACCCGGCTCATCGAGCAAAAGAATGCGAGGGTTATGTGCAACACTGCATCCTATGGAGAGTCTTTTTTTCATACCTCCCGACATTTTGCTCACGGTCACTTTTAAAAACTCATTTATCCCAAGCATCGAAAGAACCCCGCCGCCGAGAGAAGCTCTCATTGTTTCACCATCGTACCACAGTCTTAAATTATCGAGAGCCGAAAGCTCCTCTATCAAAGGTGTGCTCTGAGGTACATAGCCCACAAGCTCACTCCTTTTTGTGCCGTTTTTTAAAAAATCTGTTCCAAAAGCCGTAAAGCTGCCGCCGTCGGGCTTTATGATTCCTGCCATAATTTCCATAAGAGTGGATTTACCGCTGCCGTTACCGCCGAGAATACCTATACATTCACCGTTTTTTGCAGTAAAGCTGATATCCTTTAATACATTTTTTTTGCCGTAGCTTTTTTTGATATTACAAATTTCCATACAATATATATTCTCCTGTCATGCAAAATCAAGCTTATGCCGCATGAATACTGTGCTACCGTTTGTAACCCAAACAACAAACGAACTAAAATTCATATACAGTGAAAAAAGGCATGTGCAAGCAACTGCCGGCTTCACATGCCCCTTAAGCACCTTATTAATTTATTCTATCACTTTTCCAATGCCATAGGTTTGCTCCGCAGCCGGAACCTCATAGCTCGAATCTTCGTATGGTGCTTCTTCCTGCACTGCCCCCGAGCTTTGAGTCAGCATAGAGCCAAGCATTTTGAGCTCCTGCGGTGCTCCCGCTTCGACAAGTGAGTCGATCAGCTTTTGATAATTGATGGAAGCTGCCCACTGGTCAGCCTTGTCGACATCCACATATTCGGTGGGAATGGCAACTTTGCTTCCCTTTCCTTTATTGACAATAGCATCAACATCCGCAATAAGCTCACTGCCGCTGTACACAGAAACCTTTGATGCAGATTCTGCGGCAGATTTAGCACTCGACGAAATCTCTATTCTGCCGTTTGCTATGAGGTCTATCACTTCAGAATCCATGCCGGTCATCGAAAGAAGGCTCGACACAGTATCAGAAGCCGAAAGAATTACCTTTCCGTCAAAAATTCCTTTTTCATATTTATCAGTATCTATATTTTCGGCACCAATCTTCACAATGTTCATGCCGTTAAACATAATATCGTATTCGGCATTGCTCTTGCTGCCCGATTCTGTTGATACTCCGGCAATTGCAAACTCCGCACCGGGAGCCTTAAATTCGATTGCAATTCCGGTCTTTTTGCCGTCCTCTACTGCCTTTGCACTAATCGATGCATCAGTGGTGCGAATTGCAACGCCCAAAACATCGCCTCTGTTGTCTACCCATACGTCTATGAAGAAGGGTTCTTCAAGACCAAAATCGGTGGTTTCGTTAAGAGATTGAAGAGCCTCAGAAAGTGAGCTGTCATAAGTCTCGATAATCTCTGACGCATCCTCGCCGGCAAACTGCGCAAAGTTTGCTACAATTTTTTTGAGCTCGCTGTCATTTTTTGCTTCGGTAATAACAGCTTTTAATATATTTATGCAGGTGGGCTCATCGATAGCGGCGGTGAGAAGTGTACAGCTTTTTGCAGCGCCGCCGGCACTTACCGTTGCCTTGCCCTTGGTAACATTTTTAATTTGAGACACCGACGCTCTCATATAGCGGCAAATCATTGACGATACAACATCCTCATCGGGAATTATTGCCATAAATTCGCCAAGCTTATTTATCGATTCGGCATCAAAGCCCATATCATCGAGAGATACTCTCACGGCTTTGTCTGCCAAATCGGGAATAGAAATATATGCATTTTTATTTTCGGTATCAAGTGCCGCATTAATGTTTGCTATAGCTTTGTCGTTGGCAGACAGGCGGAGCGCATAGCCGATTTTTGAGCCGTCAAATGCCATATCTGAACCTATGCCTATCTTGTTAATCCAGCTGATATAGGGCGATGCCGAGCTGTCGACATTTTCTGATATAAGATTTTTCACAAAATTGCCGAGAGTAACATTCACATCTGCCGATACACCGTCATTGATTGAGCCGGTTGCTTTTACAAGGCCTAATAACGAGCCTATTTCGTCGGCAATATCCTCCATATTTTCTTTTTCTACATGCAAGAGATATTTACTCGGTGACATAAATGTTTTGCATGCAAAGTTTTTGACAACGGGACCGGCAAATGCTACGGTTGCAATTGCCAAAACCAGAACTGCCGCAATTATTGCAAGCAAAACCTTCTTCTTACTCTTTTTTTGTGGAGGCTGAAAGCCGCCATCATTTGAAACCGCATAGTCATAATCGGGCTTAGCCTGTTCTTCTGTCTCCAGCGGTGCACCGCAGTTTGCGCAAAAGCGCTCATTTTCCAATACCGGACTTTTGCATTTTTTACATTCCATAACCATTCTCCTTTTTTACCTGAACACAAGCCGAGGTCAAAGACTCCGGAAATTGTGTTTTTGTTAATATATGTTATTATAACAAACAAATCCTTGCCGTGTCAAGATTTTTCAATCGGCGGTTGAAAAATCTTTTTATTTGGCAAAAAAATGGCAAAAATAAGTTTTTGACAATAGTTTGATAATATAATATAATTAACCTAAGATGATAATATGCTATATTAAAGTAATTTTTCATAAATTTTGAAAATAACTATTTACAAAAAATAAATTTTGGTGTATAAAGTATATGTTAAGACAAACCAAAAAAACATTGGTTTATCCGGCGATTGCGCCAAATAAATTATCGAGGATCAAACATGAAAAAATTTGTACCAAAGATTTTGCTTGCCGCATTTTTTCTTGCGTGTGTGTCGGTGTCTGCATCGGCGGCTTCGGGCTACATAGTGAAGCTCAAGGATGGATTTTGTTCCGCCGAGGCTCGCGATCTGACCGTTATAAATGAAGAATGTAGGCTCTATTATGCCGAAAGTTACGAAAGCTTAGAGCCTGTAAAAGCCTATGCCGAAGCTGTTTCGCCAAATTATGAAATAGAGGCTCCCGAGCCTATTTTGGAGCCGTCGTTGGCAAGCGACAGCTATTATTCAAAACAATGGGCAATAGCAGCACTCAAAGCCGATGTCCCCCGGGAGCTAAAAACCTACGGCAATGACATAAGGATTGCGGTTATAGATTCGGGTTGTGCCAATCATTCCGATCTTAATGACAATGTGCTGACAGGTCAAAATTACTACGTAACCGTAACCAATAATTACGGTGATTTTTCTGATGTTTCGCCTACAGATGTAACCGACAACATTGGCCACGGCACTCACGTAAGCGGTATAATTGCCGCAATATCCGACAATGGAATAGGCATCAAGGGCATTGCATCAAAAGCAAAAATAGTGCCGCTTAAATGCTTTGAGAAAGACTGCGGCACCTCACTATATATGCTAATAAACGCTATTTGCGATGCAGTAGACAAATATGACTGCAAAATTATTAATATGAGCTGGACAAGTGACTATAACACCGCACTTTTGCAAGCAGCTATTGACTATGCCTATTCCAAAGGGGCAATCCTTGTTGCTGCCGCAGGCAACAGCGGCAACTCCACTGTATATTATCCCGCAGGCTACAGCAATGTTATCGGTGTAGGCTCCATAAACTCGGACAAATCCAAGTCCTCTTTTTCTAACTTTAACGAATCGGTAGCTGTAACAGCTCCGGGAGAATCTATAATGAGCACATATCCCGGAGGATATGCAAGCGCCAGCGGTACATCTCAGGCAACTCCAATGATTTCGTCACTGGCGGCAATCGCACTCTCTGCAAAGCCCGACCTAACCAATGCGGAATTTATGGAAATTGTCACCTCTACAGCCGAGGATCTTGGCGATGAAGGCTATGACTTTCAGTTTGGCTACGGACTTGCCGATGCAAAAGCTATGATGGAAAAGCTGTTGTACGGCAGCGAGGGGTATATTTCACCGATTAATTACGAAAGCGGCATCCCTCATGTGCTGATTAAAAACACCACAGCCTCCACGATGGAATATCTGAGCGGATTTGCAGGATATTCCGGCAATAAAATGACATTTTGCAATGTAAGCTCAATATCTCTTGAATCGGGCGAAAGCTGCACGATCAGCGGAGAAAATATGGGCGAAAATCCGTCGGCATACCTATGGAAAAAAAGCAATCTCAATCCGTTATGGTATAAAAGATAGAAAAGATGCAAACCAAAACAACGAAAGGAATGATAATATGTCAAACATATGGCATGATATTTCACCAAAGAGAATCAATTCCGATGATTTTATTTGCGTTATCGAAATTTCAAAAGGTTCTAAGAAAAAATATGAGCTCGATAAAGAAACCGGGTATCTGCTTTTGGATCGTATACTCTACACCTCAACCCACTATCCCGCCAACTACGGCTTTATTCCCCGCACCTACGGTGACGATAACGACCCGTTGGATGTGCTCCTTTTGTGCTCCGAGCAAATAGAGCCAATGACATTGGTAAGAGCCTACCCCATAGGTGCAATATCCATGATGGACAACGGCAGAAACGATGAAAAAATTATTGCCATCCCCTTTAACGACCCCAACTATAATATGTATACAGATATAAGTCAGCTTCCAAAGCATGTGTTTGACGAGATGAGCCACTTTTTTTCGGTATACAAAAGCCTTGAAAACAAGGAAACAGCTGTCAACGAGGTTATGGGAAGGGCAGAATCCATAAAAATTATAGACAGTGCCATTGACAATTATATCGAAAAATTTTGTAAATAGTCAAGCTAAATAAATCAAACAGCAAAATTATAACTAAATTAAGATGTCCCCCGCCTCTATAGGCGGCGGGTGACACTTAATTTTTTCAGTGGGAGTTCAATCTCC
>JAEDEG010000208.1 GCA_016293435.1 Clostridia bacterium | reverse complement strand
TCACAGGCAATATCAATCCGCATTGCATCAAAGTAGATGCTTTCTTCTTTTGCCATCAGCTTTTGTTTTGCCTCGCCTAATTTTCTCTCTAATTTTAGTCTTTCCAGACGATTTGAAGTTGAGCCTTCAAGCTGTTTTTCCAATTTTGCAAGTTCTGATTTTAAGTCAACAAGCTCATGGTCTAAAGAGTTTTTATTAACTGTCGCTCTTTGTTTTATTCTCTCTATTTCTTCCGCCTGTGCAGATGATGTATCTTCAACACTTTTCTTGATAAGCTCTTCAAGGGGTATCAGGTTGTCCATTTGGGACTTGTTGCTTGATTTAAGCCATGCTTCTAATCTCTTTCCTGATTCTTCGTAATCAACAACAGGCATTTCTAAAATTTTAAACATTCATTGTTTGTGAGTGTTTTGCCGTCATCCGTTATTCCGCAAAGAAGTGTATATACCTGCCCTGTCCGTTTTCGTCCGGCTAATATATCTATGGTATACAGTGCAATTTTGCATGGTTCTACATCGCCGTCAACTGTTAGTTTGCCTTCATCACTGCACTCCATATTATGCACAATACCTTTTGCAAGGGGACTAAGCAGAGTTATTTTCTTAAACTCTTTTAATGCCCTGTATCTTTTATTCTGACCGCCCGTCCAATAATAGAACAAATACGGCAGTTCGGAATATTCGGTTGCGGTAACAGTTCTTTTTCCCTCGTTAATCACAAATCTGCAATCATCATATTTATCATTATATTGTTCAAAGTAGTATTTCACAAGCTGCCACAAGTCATTATTTACCTGTTCGGCTCGTAAATCAACATACTCGGGTGTGATTTTCACCTTGTCTGCAAGCTCTTTTGTAAATGTTGTGAACAGTATTTCCTCCGCAGACTCAACTTGTTGTCTGTTATCGTCCTCATAATATTCAAGTGTTTTATTATAATCAGCCTTAATCTGTGCTTGTGTCCGTACAGTTATCTCTTTTAGTGTCTTTTTGAGGTTATCTGTAAAACCGCCCAAAATGTTATCCGACATCCCGAACACGCCGTCTGCAACTAACATTCTCTTATTCACAAGTTCAAGTTTTCTGACATCTGCCATATTGCTCTTGTTTAAGAAATTCAGCACTATAACATCATTTTGCTGATTAAGTCTGTGGCAACGGTCTATTCGTTGCTCCATTTTAAGTGTATTATATAACAAATCATAGTTTATAACGAGTGCCGCATCTTCCATATTAAAGCCACGACTGCCTTGGTCGGTTGATATGATTATCTCATTTTCTGTTTTAAAGCTTTCAATCTCACGATAGTCTTTAGAGCCGTTATATATGGACAGTTTATATTTATCTTTCAAATTCTCTGCCAAATAGCTTTGTGTTTCACGGCTTTCTGTAAATATAACCGCTTTTCTGTTTGCTCCTGCCTTTTTAAGAAGTTTAAAGAGTTCTTCGATATATTCGGTCAGCAGTTTCAGTTTTGTATCTTGCTTTATCAGGTGTGCCGCAAGGAGCATTTCGGTAAACTCTTTTAATTCTCCCTCTGCACCTGATATTTTCTCTAATCTTTTTATTATGCCCTCGATTGATTTTATAATTGCCGGAGTGGATGAACCCATCGCTCCAAACAACATGAGAGCCAAATCATATTTTTCCATTTCGGGAAAAGCGACTTTATTCGGTTTATCAATATAATTCTGTATTAAGTCATATAGCTTTTGTTCTTCCTCTAATTGTTCAAATTCGCAAGTGATTACTATTCTCTCAGGGATAAAGGCACACCGTTTTGCCTGTTTTCTCAATGTTCTGAAACAATACTTGCCAACTAACTTTGCAAGCTCCGGATAGTTCTCCGGCTTTCTGAAATATTTTGCCATATATTCCTGCTCACTCGGAAGAATTGTTTCGTCTATAAAGTACATCAAGCCATACAAGTCAAGAATATTCTTTTCTATTGGTGTTCCTGTAAGTAAAACCTTAAATGAGCCTTCTGCAATTCTTTTTAATGTTGCTCCTCGGCTTGTTTCGTCCTTATATCCGCTTGAAAGTAGGCTTGCTTCTTCAAATACGGTAACATCCCATATTGTTTCTCTCAAAACATCACTATACTGTGATGCAAAGTCAAAGGTTGTAAGCACTACTGCATCATGATTAAATGTGCCCTCTGCCGTTTCTAACTCTTTTGCTGATGCGATTGTGATATATGGTATGCTGTACTTATTTTCAATAAGCTTTTCCCACTGAACAAGCAAGTCGCTATTCGGCACAACAATTAAAATTCTTGTTTTACCCTCATACCATTTCTGTGTTACCACAAGCATTGCTTCGATAGATTTACCGAGTCCGCTTTCATCCATCAAAACTACACCTTTGTTATACGGAGAACGAACCGCAAACAAGGCCGCACTCACCTGATACGGATATACTCTTATATCCGATGATGCAAATGCCGGTATAAACTTATCTTCATCCGATAAGCCGTCTAATATTCGTGCTGTGTAGTATGCATGAAACGGTGTGGCCAACATAGGATTATCCTTTCATTATTTTATCATTTGCAATGTACCAAAAACCGTACATCATTTTTCGGTATCAATAATCTCCATAATATCGCCGATATCACATTCTAATACTTTGCAAATTTTTACAAGAACATCAGTAGTTACATTATCTCCTCTTGTCAATTTACCTATCGTATAATTACTGATTTCCGCTAATTTAGCAAGGTCTTTTTTCTTCAAATCTTTGTCAATCAAAAGCTTCCAAAGCTTTTTGTATGAAGTTGCCATTTTATACACCTCTTTAATTTGTAATATGACAATATATATTATAACACTATTTATTCTGTTTTTCAATATTTCCACAACATTTTATATAATTTTTTCATATAAAAATATTGCGTTCACTACATTTTAAGATCCTCAGAAATAAATTCCGAGGCTTAGAGAGGCTTAGAGAACTTAATTTAATTCTTTTTAATGCTTTTGTCAGGGACAACAGCGACCGCAAGGTTCATATCCTTTCTGTATCGATTGCTCTCTTCATGCAATTCAAATATTTCTTGTTACTTTCTTTCATCTGCTCAACACTGCTACAGGTTGGATAGTGAAATTTCTTCGTATTCTTATTTGCTATATATGTAATCGATGAAGAATTATCATTCTGCTGTGTTGGTTT
>JAEDEG010000207.1 GCA_016293435.1 Clostridia bacterium | reverse complement strand
AGGTTGAAGCAATATACAACAAAGCAACCGACAAATCTATTGACGAGTAGTTTTTCATAAAAAGAGGTTATCTCTCTAAAAAAATTTTAAAGAGATAACCTCTTAAATTATGAATCTTGTTAAAATTGCTAACCGATAAATTTTACAAGAAGTGTAAACATTAGCGGAATTGTGACAATGCACAAGATATGAGAAATCATGGCAATTGATGCCCACCGAGGTATCGCCGCCATAAGCAGGTGCATCGGTATCCGAACCCGCCTAAATCAAGTAAAATAGCCGTTCTTCTTCGTTGTCGGTCTTGAAATCCGTCAGGATTCCTGCGACCTTCCGCCTTGAATAACAACAATTTTATCTTGATTTAGGTTCGTAGAATTTTCGGCTGCGGATTTTTGCGTCAATGTGAGGCAAAAGCGCAGCTAATACTGACGTATTTGCGAGCATTTTAACGAAGCAGTGGCGTGAAAATCCACAGCCCAAAACGGGTTCGGATACTGACGCACCTGCTTAGGCAAAAAAGCAAGCCTCAGCAAAGCAAAAATAAAGCTATTATCACCTACATATTATCCAAAAATTCTTTTAAGCTGTTTAATGCTCTGAATCTGTGGCTGATTTTGTTTTTTTCTTCATTTGTAATCTCAGAAAATGTCTTTTTATATTCGGGTGTCCAAAAAAGCGGGTCAAATCCAAAGCCGCCCTCACCGCGCTTTTGCTCGGTTATAAATCCGTCACATCTGCCCTCAAAGGTATGAGTGGTATTATCGGGCATAAGAGCTGTAATACAGCATACAAAATGTGCACTTCTGTCTAAAAATTCTATGCCGTCAAGCTTTGACAAAAGCTTTTCCATACCCTGATCGGGAGTGGTATTTTCGCCCGCATAGCGCGCGCTGTAGAGCCCGGGTTCGCCGTTTAGGGCATCCACCTCCAGTCCCGAATCGTCGGCAATTATTATTTTGTCGGTATATTTTCTCACTGCTCTTGCCTTTAGCAGAGCGTTTTCTTCGTAGGTTGTGCCGGTTTCGTCAACATCCACATCCGCACCGACCTCCCTCTGAGAAAGCACATTATAATTTGAAAGAATTTTTCTTATTTCGGCAAGCTTGCCGTTATTGTTGGTTGCAACTACGATATCCATTTTATTTTATCTCCTGATTTTATTTTCAAGCCTCGCATGTCTAAGCAGGTGCATCGGTATCCGAACCCGCCTAAATCAAGTAAAATAGACGCTCTTCTTCGTTGTCGGTCTTGAAATCCGTCAGGATTCCTGCGACCTTCCGCCTTGAATAACAACAATTTTATCTTGATTTAGGTTCGTAGAATTTTCGGCTGCGGATTTTTGCGTCAATGTGAGGCAAAAGCGCAGCTAATACTGACGTATTTGCGAGCATTTTAACGATGCAGTGGCGTGAAAATCCACAGCCCAAAACGGGTTCGGATACTGACGCACCTGCTTAACTTGCGTATTCACAAAGTCTTTAATTTTGCTCCAAAAGCTTCTGAGCCATATATGCCGCACCCACAAGACCTGCACGGTTGCCAAGCTTTGCCTGATGCAAACAAACCCCTCTTGTTTGAGGATATACATTTTTGAAAATCTGCATTTTAACGCGGTTAATAACATAGTTCTGAGCCATAACTCCCCCGCCCATGATGATATCGGTGGGGTTAAAAACATGGATAAGAGTTATTAGTCCGTACACAATCTCGTCTATCCAGCCGTCAATAACCTTTTTTATCTCCGGCCGCGATGCCGCTTCAAAAATTTTTCTGCCGGTATCAAGTGATGCGTCCACAGCCATTGCAGATTGCACAAGTGCAGTTGCCGAAGCATATTTTTCGTAGCACCCGCTAAAATCCACCCCGGGAACTATATCCTCGGGATGCACCACAATACCGCCAAAGCTTGCTCCGCAGTATGTACTGCCGTAATATACCTTGCTGTTTGTTACAAAAGCACCGCCAATACCCGTGCCATATGTCAGGCACAAAAAGTCTGAAAGCCCCTTTGCCGCACCGTGAGCCATTTCGCCATAGGCGGCGGCGTTTACATCATTATCCGCAAAGACCGGCACACCAAATTCTTTTTCAAAAATTTCTCTGATTTTGGTGCCGGTGTAACCCGGGATATTGTCATTGGCATAACAAATGATGCCGTTTTGAACATCTACCTGACCGGCAGTGCTTATGCCTATTGCGTCAAAATCCGAATAGGAACCGACAATTTTGAGTGTTCTTTCCATAAGATGCTTACCGCCAAGAGAGGCGTTGGTGTCATTTTCTTTGAGCTCCGATGTGTCGGCTCCGTTCCATATACCCGATTTTATGGATGTGCCCCCGATATCGAGTGCCGCTATTCTCATGATTACAATCCTCCCTTTCGGTATTATCTGCTTGCTTCGATTTCGTTCATAAAGCGCTGTGCAATCTCGAGAGGTCTTGTGATAGCACCTCCCACAACAATTGACCACACACCGGTCTTTAATGCCTCTACAGCCTGAGCGGGGGTATGAATTTTGCCCTCACCTATGACAGGAACACCGCAGTCTGCCGCGAGTCTGCTCATGAGCTCAAAGTCGGGTCCGTCACCCTTGGATGAATATGAGGTATAGCCACTCATGGTTGTACCCACAATGTCCATGCCCCACGCTGCCGCATCCATACCCTCCTCATAGGTAGAAATATCTGCCATTAAAACCGCATCGGGATATTTTTGGCGCACTTTTTTTACAAACTGTTCAACGGTTTGACCGTCGCCTCTTTTGCGGTTGGTGCAGTCGAGCGCTATCACGTCAGAGCCGACTGCTGCAAGCTCGTCAACCTCTTTCATAGTGGGGGTTATGTAGCTCTCAAAGCCGTCGTACTTTATTTTGATAAGTCCGATAACCGGGAGACCGGTTTCTTCTTTTATGGCAGCAACGTCTCTCACGCTGCTGGTTCTGATGGCCGGAGTGCCTGCCATTTTGGCGGCTCTTGCCATAAGATACATTATGGATTTTTCTTCAACGTAGAGAGGCTCACCCTCTACTGCCTGACATGAAATTATCATTTGTCCCTTTATGGAATTTAAAAAATCTTTTTTTGTCATAATACAGAGCTCCTCTATATAATAAAGTTATGTTTCAATAAGCGGCAAAGCCGCGTCATTCAACGTTTTCAGTGGGAGATTAAACTC
>JAEDEG010000206.1 GCA_016293435.1 Clostridia bacterium | reverse complement strand
TCCGCGGTGCCACCTTGATTCACAGCATTACCTGTGCACTTAGCAGAGTACCAACATACTCCCGACTTCTTACGCGAGTCTTACGTCTATGCATTTAACACAGCCCTTAGCAGTCCATATTACTCAGAGAGCCTTTGTGGAACTCACACCATAATCCACTCGCTCGGAAAGACCTACTCTGCTTTTTTTCTGCGTCAACAGTTTTGCTTTAATATTAATTTTTATCATTATAGCACTCTTCACCTATTTTGTCAATAGGTAATATGAATTTTTTCTGTGAATTTTTTCTGTGAATCGTGAAAAATGTGCTTATCAGCATATTGAACATGTTCATCGAAATATCCACCATATTCGTATCATACTTCTAGAAGTTGGGATAAATACAAAAGACCATACTTTGAGTTCTCTCCATTTTAATGATTTTTAGCATCCAACATTTTTTATATCATATGGTGTAGTCTGGTATACATAATAATTGAGCCAATTTGAAAACAAGAGATTGGCATGTGCTCTCCAGCTAACAACAGGCGGATTTTCGGGATTGTCGTCAATAAAATAATTGCATGGAATATCTATAGGTTTTCCTGCATCAAGGTCTCGGAAATATTCCTTTGCAAGAGTATCGCTGTCATATTCGGAATGACCGGTAACAAAAATCTGCTTTTTGTCAGCACTTGCGGCAATATAGAGACCTGCCTCTTTGGAGGTTGAAATAATTTTCAGGTTTGGAACAGCCCGAACATCTTCAAGCTTTACATAAGAATGTCTTGAATGAGGAACATAAAATTCGTCATCGAAGCCACGCACAAGCATTGTCTTTTTTAGTTCTACCTTGTGTTTGAATACACCGAAAAGCTTTTTGTCCAAAGAATACTTTTCAATACCATAATGATAGTAGAGCCCTGCCATTGCCGCCCAGCATATGTGAAGTGTGCTGGTAACATTAGTCTTTGACCATTCCATTATCTCTGTAAGCTCTTCCCAATATTCAACATCATCAAATTCAAGTAATTCTACAGGCGCACCTGTTATGATTAAACCGTCATATTTATTGTTTTTTATTCTGTGAAAATCGGTATAAAATTCATTTATATGATTTTCGGATATATTTTTTGAGCGGTATGATGCGGTATGAACAAAATCAATTTCCACCTGAAGAGGTGTGTTGCCGAGAACCCTTGCAAGCTGGGTTTCGGTCACAACCTTTGTAGGCATTATATTTAAAATAGCTATTTTAAGAGGACGTATATCCTGAGACATAGCTCGTCTCTCTGTCATGCAAAAAATATTCTCTCCTCTGAGAATGCTGTTGGCAGGTAAATGCTCCGGAATCTTTATTGGCATAAATTTGTATCTCCTTTATTGATTATATAATAATTTTGTTAAAAACAATTGATGCAAAGCGCGCCATAAGCGGCAGTGTCAAAAGTGAGAAAACAGTTGACACAGCAACTATCGACGATGCATAGCCACTGTTTTTGCCCGATTGGGATGCAAAAATTGCTGCAATTGCCGCACTTGGACATGAAGCTGCCAAAACAACATTAATTGCAATTGAAGCATCTATATTTAAAAGCTTGAAAATACAAACGGCAAAAACAGGAAGCAAAACTAATCTTATCAGGCAAACAATATACATATTTGTATTTTTGAGCGACGCAATGATTTTGCTTTCACCTAAATACACACCGAGAAGTATCATTGCAATCGGTGTATTTAGTGTAGCCATTCCGCTTATAACCGATGAAGCAACATAAGGCAGTTTTATTTTAAACAGCATAATAATCATGGAAACAAAAATACCTACTACACCGGGATTGATAATTATTTTTATGTAAGACAACTTTTTCTGACCGCGGTTGAAACTGTTATAACCGTGAGTCCAAATAAACAAATGGAAAACAGACAGGTATGCAGAGCCAATAAATACACCAAACGGCCCCATTGCAGCTCCTAAAAGAGGAATACCCATAAAGCCACAATTTGAATATACGCAGGTAAATTTGTCAATAACGGAAATATCTCTATCTTTTGATTTTATGTACATCAAATTGACTAAAAGGATTGATGCAATATGAAAACCGACACTCAAAGCAAGAGCTATTAAAAAATCCGGCATCGTATCTGAATTGAATCCACTTTGAAACGCCTCGATAATAACGCACGGTGTTACAATTTTTATAAGCAAGTCAGACATCTGACGAGTGCCGGCGTTAGACAAAAATTTGATTTTGGTAAGAATAAAGCCTATTGCTATATAAAATGCCATTATTATTACCTGGGTTGCCACAGCTGATGAAATATCTAAATTCAAATTAACCACCTCTTCATACAGTATAACAAAAAAACTCAAATATATCAACCTTTTTGGTCTTTATTTTTGGAATAAATAATTCTAAACCTATTGACAATTTTAGTATAAAGTACTAAAATATATATTAAAATCACATAGGGAGGTGATCGGTGTTGGCTTTTAAGATTAATTTCAACGGACAAACGCTCGGCGAAGAGATTGCAAACTCTGTATCGCATGGAGTCGGCGCTTTGCTCTCCATTGCGGGCACAGCGGTTATGATAGTAACAGCGTGTATAACAAGTGATGCAATTGGAATTGTCAGTGCGGCATTATACGGATTTTTTACAATTTTACTGTATACATTCTCAACTATATATCATTCACTTACTAACACAAGGGCGAAAAAAGTATTTCAGATATTTGATCACTGTTCAATTTTTTTGATGATACTTGGCTCGTACATTCCAATTTCGCTTTGTCTTATCAGAGGGTCATGGGGATGGTCATTATTTGGAATTACATTAGCTCTGTCTGTTATAGGAATTGTGTTTAATTCGATTGATTTGAACAAGTGGCATAAGTTATCCATGGTGCTGTATGTTTTAATGGGCTGGTCAATTGTGTTTATGTTCAAACATGTGATTGAGAAGGTGCCGCCAAGGGGACTTGCATTGTTAGTGGGCGGAGGTGTTTTTTATACGCTTGGAATAATCTTTTTTGCAAAAGACAAGGTCAGATATATGCATTATATATGGCATATATTTGTATTGTTTGGCAGTATAATGCAATATTTTTTCATTCTTTTTTATGTGATACCGTTATAAAAATATAACTAAATTAAGATGTCACCCGCCTCTATAGGCGGCGGGTGACATTTAAT
>JAEDEG010000205.1 GCA_016293435.1 Clostridia bacterium | reverse complement strand
GGTAAAGCTCCCCACCGCCGCGCCCGCCGAGCCGTGATCGAGCGGCACACAATAAAGTAGATTGGGGAACAGTTGCTATTGACGGTATATGGGGTGCAGTCGGCGGTGCATTTTCTTTTGGTATGGCAGATGTTGGCGGGAAAATGTGCAAAACACTATCTGAAAACTTGGCATTAAGAGGTGCGGCGTTTTGGAAACAAGCAGGTAGTGATTTAGCAAACTACATTGACAATTGCTGCCGGAACTTGGCTGAATGGAACAAAAATGAACTCTTTACGGTGATGGGAGTATGATGAAAAAATACTTAGGTTCAAGTATAAGCGCATATTGTGCGGTAATGCTATTGATTTTTTCTGTATTTCCAATTGGTTTCGGAATCTTTGCAATATCTTGTGAAAGAAGTATCGCGACCTTCTTTTTGCTCGCGATGTGTCTTTGTTGTTGTATTGGTTGCATATTTTATATGTGGTTTTACAGATCCCAATTATTTTCGTGGGGAGATTTTCGAGATAAAGCTGTGTATGTTCATACTTTATTCCAAAAGGAATTTTCACTGGATTATGACAAGTGCAAAGGCTGCGGAATCGGTATGTACAGGCATGCCTTTATGAATTCGAAAAATTCCATACTTGGCTCGAACGTTTATTTCATTTTTATGTCTTTAGACTACTTCCCCGAAAAATACAGAATGCAGATCAATTTATGGAAGCCATCCCAAACGCAAATTAAGGTTCAATTCAGCAAAAAGCTATATTCTTATTTGATGACTGTACTCCCCAAAAAGCAGGCAATGATGTTGAAGGGTGACTATGAGAGATATATAAAACATAAATAGATGCTGACCTCTATTATTCCTTACAGCATATCAACTTTAATGTCAGAGGAACTAAATCAAATGGTATATGGAATTTAACAGTAACAGTCACAGATACGTATGATTTTGACAGCTTACGTATTATTCCAGAGGGTGTGACTTTTGGCAATGCGGCAAATGATTTGGGATGGGCAATGCAGAGAGTTGGAATGATGACTACATACGATGTTTCTGTTTCATACCAGCTTAGGTGGAGTTAGAGGCGAACATATGAAAAAAACTATTATAATGCTACTCGCTGTACTTTTGCTGTTGTCGGGATTGAGCGGCTGCGCTGAGAGAAAACGCGTGACTATTGAACAGACATTGGAAAATGCCGATATGTATTTTGAAGAACTGCAGAAATTGGCGGAAAGATATAGCGCAGAAATAGCGAAAACGACGCCTGACTACGTCGAAGAGCAGGACGGCTATGTTGAAGTGACAATTACAATCAGCGAAGACGAGAAAGTACAAATCGTAATAGTCAATTCAGCATACGATTCACAAACAGGAGTAGAGGGCTTCACTGTTAATTACTTTTTGAACAATAATAATGTTCAGCATCAATTTGATACACAGATATTTACAGATGTTGTCAATTGCGTTTCCGGTAAAAAGATATCCGTCGAGTTTTGCGATGAATTTCTGGCTGCGCCTGAGAGCGAATATCCGGCAGGGAAATATGGATTCGATAAATTGAACGGTGAACTTGTCGCTAAGATGCATGCATTGAATTTCCTCGAAGACTGGATGATTAGCTACGTGATGACAAAGGACGGTAATGAAGAGCTGACTTTTGGTGGGCTGACATAAAAAATAACAGCACCGCTACGGATGTATAACTACGCAGATAACTATAATACAATGAATTCTGTCTCTGACAATTAAAATGCAATTCAACTGCGGCGGCGAGCGCAATATCCGAGAGTAATTGAGCAGGGGCAGCATCTCGCCGCCCCTGTGTAAAAATGTATAGTTGAACTGCTGAATGCAAACGGAGCCGGTATATTGATATCACAGTCGGTCCGATTATAAAAAAGAAGCGCTCTGACGATTATGCCGTAAGGAATAATTGTATACCCAAAATAGAGGACAGGTTGTTGGAACATAAAATTATTAGTAAAAGTGAATGGAAAGATAAATGGGATGTAAATACCAGTGCACTTAAGGTATATCCCAACAAAAAGCTTGCAGCAATATGTCTTATAAGTGTTTTTATTATTATCTTCATTGATTTTATTTTTGACGGGTTTAAGTTTGCCGTAGTAATTATCCCTTTATCAATTCTATGCATAGGAGAAGCCTATCTTACCAGACGCTTTTTGTTAACATATGAAGGACTGTATGTTCATACTTGGTTTTTAAATTTCTTTTACGCATGGAAAGAGTTCAGCGAAATATACATAGAGCGTGATGAGAGCAGAGGGGATGTGCTTGTTATTTGCTTCAACAGAGGAACAAAGCGCAAAGGAGTTAATGCTTTGAATGCCTCTAATCACCCGTTTAAATTTTTTGTATTCGAATTTAAAGGTCAAGTCAGTAAAACTACAGGGAAATTTCAACTTGAGTTTCCTCTTGTTGAAAAGGAGAAGATGGTTGCCTTTATTGACAGAACTAACTTGAAGGTTGAAGGATTGGACTTGCTTTTGAACTCTATGCATAATATAAGCAATGACTAAGGTACACAGTCCTTTTTGGCACTAAGCAATATGGTTGTCGTTAGTAGGAAGGGGAAAACAATGTGTCTATATAAATTAAACGAAAACAAATTATCATATAAATATCCCCTAATACAGCTGTCAGTTGTTGTACTTGGTGATGTACTTGTATTGAAAAGAAGTACAATATTCACTTGGCTCGGGGTAAGCAATCAATGGATGAGTACATATGGGCGTCTTGTAGATTTTTTGTGTTTTTGTTTTTTGTGGGCATTAGTCTTGCTTTTTTATTTAGGAGTTGCGGGCTTTTTTGTTACATTTGAAACGAGGCGAAATCTAAAAAAGAAACAGAAGAAAATGATGAAAAAGAAAGCAGAGGAATCGGGAAAGCAGTACACGCTCACAAAAATTGCAAAAAGGCTTAGGGAAGAAGATATTATCGAGTTTGAAGTGAAAACACTCACAGGCGTTATTACTATGGGTGCAAGTTCGGACTGCGAGCCGGGCAGCTTTAAGTTCTTCGACAAAGCATATTATATTGAGGACGAAGAGTTTGCAATTGAGCAGGAAAAGGAATTTCTCGAAAAGCTTTCCCATATGTGTGGCGGAGAATCAATCACTGTTTTAAGCATTGATGGTGTTAAGGTAAAATAGCTGACTGTCGGGCAAATACC
>JAEDEG010000204.1 GCA_016293435.1 Clostridia bacterium | reverse complement strand
CCAATGAGTGTATCAAGGTTACGAACAACAACAAGTTGACACAGGCGAACATGGATAAAATCGTGGAGACCTTTGCCGCCCGTGCAGAGGAAGCACACTTCTCCCATCTGGCAAGCTACGAGGAAATCGCAGAAAACGATTACAACCTTTCTGTCTCCACCTACGTTGAAGCCGAGGACACCAGAGAGAAAATTGACATTGTGAAGCTCAATGCAGAGATTGCGGAAATCGTTGCCCGTGAACAGGTTCTCCGTGAGGAGATTGACAGAATTATTAAGGAAATCGAAAATGAGAAATAAAGACACCACAAAACATTCGCATACTGTTCCCGTGGCCTATTTGGCGAATTTCGGCATTGACGGGAATAAAAAACGTGATTCAATGGTTTATTTCTACAATGTGCAGGAAAATAAGACGGACACGGAAAAAGCGGGAAATATTCCGGTGATAAATCATTTTTATGATATAAAAGAACTTGGCGAACAAAAGCAAATTATCGAAAAATTTTTTGGAGATAAAATAGAAGGAGAACTTGCCACATTATTACGTGTTTTGCTTGGCACGATAATTATTGATCCTCAGCGTCGAGATTGTTCTTCTCTACAGTTAGAAAAAGAGCAACTTTCTGCTCAATTTGCACTGTTAATAACAAGAACAGAGGCGTTTAGAGATTATTATAAAGATATTTATCAACAGATAAAAGATGGTTTTCCTTATGCAGATATACCGCAATATTCAAAAACGGATTTTCAGCGCATCCACACATCTGAAATTTTAGATTTTGGTATGAGCAATTTCTATGCAAATCTATTTAGTGATTGGCATTGGGCTTTCATAATAAACCATACAGAACTTCCGTTTATTACATCCGACAATCCTGTGATAAGAATTGACCATAGTAAAAAAACAAATGAACCTATTTCAGCAGTATCACCGGAAGTAACTTATTTTGTACCGCTTTCGCCTACTGTGGCAGTTGAAATATTTCATAAAGATATTTTGAAAAATGATTTAGTGTTTTTTGATATATATCAGATCAAGAATATTGCTCCATACAATAAGGAAATAATCAAAAACTGTTCTCGGTTTTTATTTTCCAATAAAAGTTTTGAAGCATTAAAATGCGCGAGGGATAAAATCAATGACGAAACTTGAACAACTAATAAATGAACTTTGCCCAAACGGTGTTGAAGAAAAGAAGCTTGGGGATATTGCAACTGTATCAAGAGGTGGCAATTTTCAAAAGAAGGATTATGTTGAGAATGGTGTTCCCTGTATTCACTATGGTCAAATATATACGCAGTATGGACTGTTCGTTGACAAGACCATCAGCTTTATAAGTGAAGAAAAAGCGAGCAAACAAAAAAAGGCTGTCAAAAATGATGTTATCATGGCAGTCACAAGTGAAAATATCGATGATGTTTGTAGGTGCGTTGCTTGGCTAGGCGATGAGGCTGTTGCTGTTAGTGGACACACAGCGATCATTCACCATACTATCAATCCCAAATACTTGGTTTACTTCTTGCACTCTACCATGTTCTATAAGCAGAAAACGAAATTAGCTCATGGAACAAAAGTGATAGAAGTTACTCCTGATAAGTTGTTGGATATTATGCTTCCTGTGCCTCCTGCTGAGGTACAGAGTGAAATTGTCCGTATTCTGGACAATTTCACGGAGCTTACAGCAGAGCTTACAGCAGAGCTTACAGCGAGAAAAAAACAGTACGAGCATTACACATATCAACTTCTTACCTTTGATGATACAGTTAATACTCAAAAATTAAGAGATTTGATTGATTTCAGGAACGGAAAAGGACACGAAAAAGATATTGTCGATGACGGTAAATATATCGTTGTTAATTCTAAGTTTATTTCGACTAATGGCGAGGTAAAGAAATATTCAAACAAGCAAATTTGCCCGTTGTATATTGATGATATTCTTATGGTTATGAGTGATTTGCCAAACGGTAGAGCGTTGGCAAAATGTTACTTGGTGACAGAGGATGATAAATATACACTCAATCAAAGAATAGGTGCGTTCCACGTAAAAGATGAAAGCGTTATTATTACAAAATTTTTGCTGTATGTATTAAATCGAAATCATCAGCTTTTGAGATATGATAACGGCGTAGATCAAACGAATTTAAGAAAAGACGATATTTTGGATATTATGATACCTGTCCCATCAATCGAAGAACAAAAACGCATTGTTGCTATTCTTGATTGCTTCGATACTCTCTGCAGTGATATTTCCGCAGGACTTCCCGCAGAAATTGAAGCAAGACAAAAGCAATATGAGTATTATCGGGACAAGCTACTGACCTTTAAGGAGGCATCGGTTTGAATGAGCGATTCAGGCAATTATAGCATTTTTGAAGGGCTGACCGGATTTGTGAAAGGCCTCGAAACTTTTTCCAATGCCCTCGGTAAGGCAACTACTTGGTATGAGGAAAATGCCGATATAATCACAAGCTACCTTTTGGCCTTTGCAGAATTTGGAGAATGGAGCGTAGCGACTAACAAACTTATTGAAAATCAATTTGTATTTACAGATAATCTGACTCCGGCCCTTGCGCATGAAATATATCAAGGTGCTGATGTAGAGGAAGTAATGACTCGCTACTACTTTGATAATGATGGACAAAATATGAAAAAGCTCATCCAAAGATGCAAAGATAGCAGTTATATTCGAGAATATCGTGAGTTATATCATCAAATTCTAAATGCGTATGACAGGGAAGATTATCTGCTTGCCTGTATAGGTCTTTTTTCATTGGTTGACGGTTTTCTCACAGAGTGCTCTGGCATGATTGAGCAAACTAGATTTAAAACAAGGCTAGAGCGTATTTCTGATAAACTTGCAGACAAAGTTGAGTTAAATGAGATTGATAAAAAAACGATCTGCATTTATGATGCGATTAATAATGCGTCAGATAAAAAAACCGATTGCTCAGTATTCAAAGACTCGGATTTTTCTGATAAGGAACCGCCAATGGTTAATCGGCATTGGGATGTACATGGGAGAACGCACCGTAAACATACAAGAATTGATTTTCTAAAAGTGCTTTTATGGCTGGATGCAGTGATCTATTTGCATGATAAAAGTACACAATTGGAAGGGAAGGAAGAAGACGATGAGTAGCTACAACATCATTGCCGCCAGTAACGAAAGTACCGTTGTAGCTGAATATACGCCGGAAAGCTCACGCTCTGACAGTTTCC
>JAEDEG010000203.1 GCA_016293435.1 Clostridia bacterium | reverse complement strand
ATAGGCGGCGGGTGACATTTAATTTTTTCAGTGGGAGTTCAATCTCCCACTGAACACGTTGAATGACGCGGCTTTGCCGCTTATTGAAATCAAACATAAAGTGGGTATAGTGATATGGACACAATTGAAATATTATCAAATATGCGAAGCTACATTGAGTCAAAGGGTTTTAGTTTTGATTTTGGGATTATCGAAAGCCTGTTTCTGGCTCTGAAATCAAAGCCTTTTGCCGTTTTGTCGGGAAGAAGCGGCTCAGGCAAAAGCTCATTGGCAAGGCTATTTGCCGAAAGCATCGGAGCCAATTGCGAAAACGGACGCTATAAGCAAATTTGTCCCGAGGCCGATTGGCAGTCATCAGCCGGACTACTTGGATTTGTAAACCGTGACGGCAAGTTTGTGCCCGGTGTCATTACCTCATACATACAAGAGGCAATGTCTAATCCGGAGCTGCCCTACATACTGTGCATAGATGAGATGAATCTTTCAAGACCTGAGCAATATATGAGTGGTATAATATCGGCAATAGAGTCAAGGCGTTTTGACAGTGAAGGCAGAATAATTACCGACAAGCTCTTTTGTAAATCAAGCTTTGGTATCGATTTGTCAGCCTCATTTGGATACGACGGTGTCTATATTCCCGATAATTTTTATATAATTGGCACAGTCAATGCCGATGAAGCTTCTTATCCCTTGACCGCCAAGCTTATTGACCGTGTGTTTGTGATTGACCTCAATTCCTCCAATCTGGCACTGAGCTTTGACTTTGGCGATGACGCATATAAAGAAAAATATGCATCCATTACAACCTGCGAAGTTACAAATGACTTTCTTAAATCCGAATATATAACATCGGCTGATTTAAATATGGATTTGGATTTTCTTAGAGAATACAGCTTTTTCCTGCAGCATATCAACCAATATATTAAGTATTCACCGTCATCATTGAGTTACCGCAGCAGGGATGATATTTTATTCTATTCATTCTATGCAAGGCACTATGATGTATTTGATAAAGATACCCTGACCGATTTTATATTTTTACAAAAGCTTTTGCCGCGCATAAACGGCAGCGGGAGATATATCAAAAATGCTTTGATTAGTCTTTTCAAACAGGGTATTTCAAAAGAGGTTGCAAGCATGAATGAATATTCAGACAACGCCAATCAAATGAATCTTACACTAAAGAACCACGGCAGCAAATATCCGCGGAGCAGCGAAAAAATCACCCTTATGATGAGGAGATTAGAAGAATATGGATTCACCTCTTTCTGGCAATAACGGTCAAATTCTTTTGCAGGCCTTTTCTGCTTTTTCAAAGCATCTTAGAAATGAAATTTGCTTTTATAAAAAGGGATTTGGCGACAGAGAGCTTTCGTTTGTTATATGGATGTGCTCCGATTTGAAAAACAGAATAACAAATCTTGAAATGCTGTTTTCAGATGCTTCAAAATGCAGTATGCTACATAGCTTTGCACTGGGCATTTCAAAGCTGAATTTAGATATTGGCATCAGACGTGTGCCCAATTTTGATTTTATATATAAAAATTATCTGCTTATGAACAGCCGCCTTTGCAGTACAGCCTACCGCAATTATCTTGGCTGCATTAAAGCTCTGGATAATTTTGAGCCCTCTGCAGAGGATTTGATACAGCTCCATAAGCTTGCATGGTCTCCAATGAATGTACTGATTGGTTCTTTGCGCAATCCTCAGCAGCTTGATGCATGCCTTAAATACAATTTCTACCATGTTCCGTCACATTGCATACCATCAGACAAGCTTTCCATAGCTTACATTGCTATATATCAGTCGAAGACTATGTTCGGGAGAGGCGCATGCATAAAATATTATGGCAGGGTACGTACATGTGAGCTTGTAAGCAGAAGCGAAATTCACGAAATCCCCGGCAAATCCTCCGATATGTACTATAAATTTTATGTGGATAAGTGGGAGTCACTTCCCGAACCTATTGAGGTTACCACCGGTGGTGCATACTTTTCGTACACCAATTTATATATGCTTAAAAGAGCAAGGCAGACTCATGAGCTTTATTTTAAAAATGAAAGAGAATGCAGAATGTATTATTCAATATCAGATGCTGTAGTTTCAAATAAAAACAAAGTATCGTGTCGTTATAACAATGGAGTGATTGCTATAAACAACGGAAATATATTGGTATACAAAAATAAAGCACCGGTTTTTAAGGTTACATTTGAAAAGTATGCAGAAAGTAAAGGCGGATGTTTTAAAAAGATAATCAAACTGTGTGAATGAAGCATAGGGGGTTTGCTTGTTTGCAACCCTAAATTTAAGTTTGTAGAATCTGACGAATAGATTTTGAAAATATCTATGGTTTTTTATGTAAAATTTTTTTGGTTTTGTATTGACAAAGTCCGTATTTTGATGTATTATATACAGGTGCTTTAATGAAGTGCCTTTTGGATTACGCAATATGCGCCTATAGCTCAGCAGGATAGAGCGAACGCCTCCTAAGCGTTAGGCCGGTGGTTCGAATCCACTTAGGCGCGTTATACTACGGGGTGTAGCGCAGCTGGTAGCGCACTAGACTGGGGGTCTAGGGGCCGCAGGTTCAAGTCCTGTCACTCCGATTTTTTGAAAAAGCCTTGAGAATACTGCAGGATACAGTGTTTTCAAGGCTTTAGTTTTGGATTAATAGAAATATTAAAACAGTTCAATAATATGTCAGCTATATTCCCAACAATTCTTTTTTCTTAGCATTAAATTCTTCTTGGCTTATAACACCATCATCGAGCAGTTCCTTATATTTTTTTATTTCATCTGCTGATGATAAAGCCGATGAAACGACATTTTTATTTTTTTTATAATAATCCACTCTTCCTTTTATATACTGAACTATTTCTGGTATTTTTTTTACAGTAGTCGAGCATTTAGAATCCCAAGTGAAAGTGTTTTCGTTAAAAAAATTAGAAAACCTGTTATTCATGATGCCGCTTGCTGTTTCAAACTGCAAATAACCTAATGTAACTCCCTCCTTTTTATATTGTACACCAATACAATCTGAATAGTATATTGTTTTTTCTCCATCCGTAGCATTTCCTGTTATAAAAGAGCCTAATCCGGCTTTAACAGTAATAACAACTTTATCGTCATAAACTTTAAGCGATCTACCTCTGGAACCAAACAAACAAATGATTAAATTATTTTCCATCATATATTCTCCTCGTATAATATCTTTATAGATATATTTTTTATATTAAAAATATCAATCG
>JAEDEG010000054.1 GCA_016293435.1 Clostridia bacterium | reverse complement strand
TTCAGATAGAAAGAAGTGACCTTTCCGGTCATATAAAGCGGAATCCAGCTCATCAACCCGAGCATCATCTCGTCGGGCGGGCGATCAACATCATGAATCATCCGGATATCCGCGCTCTTCATAATCATCATTGCAATGGTCTGCATCCATGCTCTCATATATGCCGCATCCAAGGTCAAGTCTTCCATAGGGATACTGTTACACATATATACAGTACCATTTGCTCCCGAAGATGCAACTGTCCTGAAAAAATCCAGCTCGCCCTTTTTCATCTCGTCAAACCCGTAATAGTATTTCGGAAGAGATAAAATCTCCGACTCCTGAGCATAAGCCGCCTCAGGAAAATGATTATTGCTCATATATGTTTTAATATTGAACGCATCCAGTTGATACAGAAACTCTCCGAGATAATCATGCTGACTAATCGTTTTGGAATTTAGCCAGCTACACAGTTTTAATGCACACCGACCTACCGGAACCAGTTCTTCTGCGGGTTGTCCAATAAGCCCTGCAATTGCCAATGGTGAGTTCGTTCTTGCGATATACTCTGCCGTTTCGATAATAAAATTATCCATATCGGCAGGTTTGCGCTGACCCGTCCGAATTCTCGACAGATATGACGAATCAAAGCTCAGCGCTCTTGAAAGACCTGAAACGCTGATATCTAACGTTTCAATTGCAGTATTGAGATTTTTAATGATGGCATCATAATCGAGCTTTGGCTTCTTTGTAAACTCTGAAAAAGCGTTTCTGATAATTGCTTCATTAAGTTCCGGGTTGTTCTCACTTGCCAGATGAACAAATCCGCAAATCAGCTTTTCAATCTGTTCCTGATCAGGAATTCTCTTCCCAGAACGATATCTGCTTAAGGCAGAAGCCGATATACCCGAAGCAGCGGACAGATCTTTCGCAGTAGACTGCGTTTTGTTCAGATACAGTTTTAGCACATCGGAAAAACCCATACTCTCACCCTTTCCATTACTTTTCATTACTTATCATAAATTATAGCATAAAATATCGCAAAATTCCATAAAAATTCCCGCCTTGTCAATGACAATGTGGAAATTTCAGGCGTTTGAAGGGCTATAAGATTGTATCTGCTGACGGTACGGCTGTTTACTATAAAATGAAAACAAACAGCAGTTATTATAATTTGTACTATAGATTTTTTTGCCTCTTTTGTAAATATTTTTAAGAAAAATATAATAAAATCAAAAAAAGTCTTGACAGAAAAAGAAAACAGTGATATAATATCACCTATAAAACAAGTAGGAATTATAGGTTATACCGAGGAGGCGGTCATATGTACATATATGGTGAACGATGTTGTAAGTAAAACAGTATCTTTAAAATATTAAATATATTTAGAAGGAGAGATTTTATAATGAAAGCATATGAAAAAATTACTGATTTAATTGGTGGTACACCTCTTTTGAAACTGACCAATTACAATGAACATGAGAATTTAGGGGCAACCATTTACGGAAAACTCGAGTATTTTAATCCTGCAGGAAGCGTGAAAGACAGAATTGCAAAAGCAATGATTGATGATGCAGAAGAAAAAGGACTTTTAAAGCCTGATTCCGTTATAATTGAGCCTACCAGCGGTAACACGGGTATTGGTCTTGCGGCAGTGGCAGCTTCCAGAGGTTACAAAATTATTTTGACCATGCCGGAAACAATGAGCGTGGAACGCAGAAATCTTTTAAAAGCTTACGGTGCGGAACTTGTTTTAACGGAAGGTGCAAAGGGAATGAAGGGCGCAATCGCAAAAGCACAGGAGCTTGCGGATCAAACCCCGAACAGTTTTATTCCAAGTCAGTTTACCAACACGGCAAATCCTGCTGCACACAAAGCGACAACAGGTCCCGAAATTTGGAAGGATACAGATGGAAAGGTTGATATTTTTGTAGCCGGAGTCGGTACAGGCGGAACGGTATCGGGTGTTGGCGAATATCTGAAATCACAAAATCCAAATGTAAAAATCGTTGCGGTTGAACCCGCAGGTTCTCCGGTGCTTTCAAAGGGCACACCCGGTCCTCATAAAATCCAGGGTATCGGCGCAGGGTTTGTACCGGATACTCTCAACACCAAAATATACGATGAAATCATTACGGTTGAAAACGAAGATGCTTTTGCAACAGGCAGAACACTTGCAAGAAAAGAAGGTTTGCTTGTGGGAATATCTTCGGGTGCGTCTGTATTTGCCGCAACAGAGCTTGCAAAAAGGCCTGAGAATAAAGGAAAAATTATTGTGGCGTTGCTCCCTGACACCGGTGAAAGATATTTGTCTACACCTATGTTTTCGGAATAATAAAATTTTTGAGTCGAGGTATTTATCATGAAATTAAGATTTGTTTTTGATAATTCAATAATAAAAGCCGATAGAGTTAAAAGCTCTTTCGGCGACCTTGACGTGAAAAATAATACCTGTTGCTGTACCTCTTGCTGTAAATGCAAGGGCGATACGGTTTATTTTTGATTTTTATATACAGTTAAAAACCATTAAGCTCCGCTTTATGTCGGTTTATGCCGGACGTAAAGGCGGGGCTTTTTATATATAAAAATATTTAGAATAATTATATATCAAAAAACAATAAGACCGGAGGAATAAAAAATGGCAAATTATAATTTTTAATTGGCAATGTAGAAAGTCTACATAATATATACAAATATTACGCAATAAACCGGCAGGAATTGTTTATATAACATTTCTGCCGGTTTATATTAAATAATATAGTTGTCTGAATATCGTTCTCTTTGCTTGTCTAAAATACTCTGCAAAGTAATGCTGTTAAGATAATCATTGATAACTTTGTTCAACCCCTGCCAAATGGGAAGTGTAGGGCATTCATTGCTTTTTTCACACTCAATAGGAGTTTGGTCAAGACACGCAACAGGTGAAAGACTACCCTCTGTCAGACGAAGAATTTCTCCGACGGTATATTTATCGGGAGATTTTGCAAGCATATATCCGCCTTGGAAACCACGATTTGTTTTTAAAATATCCGACCTATTAAGGATAGGGACAATTTGTTCCAAATACTTTTTTGAAATCCCTTGTCTTTTAGCAATATCCTTTAATGGTATAAATCCGTCGCTGATATGTTCGGCAAGATCTAAAAGCATTCTCAGTGCATATCTTCCCTTTGTCGAAATCTTCATAAAAATCACCCCTTTTCATGCTACTATAATATCATATGTTTTGTAGGTTTTCAAGATGAAATTTAATAAACAGATGATTTTTTTGCTGAATTTTAAAAAGGGTTTCCCGTGTGCCTAATCGGTGTAACACTTGCAAAGGCAGAGCCCGGTATTGGATATGCAGACACACGAGAGAAAACCAACCGTATATTTTTTGAAGAATTTCTCAATAATCAGACAAAATGAATATGAAGCCCTTTTTTTAGGGTGGGGGATAATACAAACGCCATTTAAATGGCTGCGAAACAATCAAAGACAATAGGACTGAACAAAAGAGAAAGCCAGCGATTTTAGTCGCTGGCAGGAGGTATAGGCTTATAGGCCTTAGTGCAAGCCACCCTTTTGAAGGACGGTTATGATTGGTTTGTCTATAATATCTCCGACAAAAATATAAATCCGATAATAATAATCAGTATGGGGTCTGCGTTTTCACTGTCCCAAAGCAAAAACAGAAGCACACCAATGAGCAGCAGGTCATCAAGCTCACAGTCAAGCCCCAAAATTCCTTTTTTATTATCACACTTTTGTATTTCACAGCAATCGTCACCCGAGGTAATGGCAATCGGATTTTGCCTGTTATCACCATATGTAGTGTCGCTTCTTTGGGGTACAATTATTTCTCCGGGGTCACTGTTATTTCTGACCTTTCCGTAGCCGTCATAATACCTTCTATACAAAATCTCACATCCTTACAAATTCTTAAAGATTGATGTTAATTGGGTCAGCTTAAGCATTTTTACTGCTTTGTCAATCCCCGAAGCTCGCGATTCTCTCATATATGGCTTCAAAGCATTCAAAAGATTGATTCTTTTGTCTGAACCGCTGTTTACCTTAGATACGGCATTTTGTATGTTGGTGAGTAATTCGTCGCTTTGAACAGAGCTTTCACTATTATCACCAATATTCGAATTATCCGCCTTAGATCCGAGCAATGAAGAAAACATATTCATTGCTTCGGGATTAGACAACAGCGCCTGCAATTTTTCACTGATATCGTCGGCCATATCAAATCCCCCTATTTTAGAAAACTGTTAATTTTTTTTAAAAGTGCCGGATTTTGTGATACCATTTTCATTAGTTCCTCGTCCGACACGTTTTTAAGTCTATCGGCAACATTACCCAGACCCATTGCTCTCAGCTTATTCATTGCCTGATTTCTGTCAACGCTTCTCAGCTTATTTTTTATGTCATCTTCGCTGAGCTTTTCGCTTATTCGAGCATTCATTCCCGCATCATTTATAAGCTTTTTAATTATATCGTCACTGCTTTTATTCACTTGGCATCATCCTTTCTCTCTAAATATATTCATTAGTTCGCTTTGTTGTGATAAAAATTTCATGAATGAAAAAATATATATAAAATTATATGTTAAATAGTTTTATCTTATGTGTTAATATCCGGATTTACTTGCGTATAACGGCTATGCGTGTTAAAGAAATATCATACTGCGTCGATTTGTAAAACGGATGTGATGTCGATATAATGCGCAATCCTTCAAAAGCGACAACGGTTAAGTAAATTGCATAAATATGTATAATATACGGTATAATTACCTCGGAAATGTATATTAAAGTATTAATACACATCATTTAAAAAGTATAGTGACCGCGTTTTGTTGAAAATATATATTGAAAACCTTGTTTTAATGATGTATAATTATGCATTATAGAACGGAGGCATAATTATGCTTAACAAAATAATAGATTTGGATAAACAATATTATATGAATACCTTTGGCGAGCGCATCAAGCTTATGTTTACCGAGGGTCACGGTATAGAACTTATCAACTGGAACGGTGAAAAATACAAAGACTTTTTTGCCGGCATTGCCGTAAGTGCAGTCGGTCACAGTCATCCTAATTTGGTTAAGGCTTTGCAAGAGCAGGTTTCAAAGCTTTTGCACACCTCGTCGGTATATTATGTAGAGAACCAAGCGCTCCTTGCCCAAAAGCTCTGTGAAAAAACAGCTTTTGATAAGGCTTTTTTTGCAAGCACAGGCGCCGAAGCAAATGAGGGCGCAATAAAGCTTGCCCGCAAATATTTTTATAATCAAGGTATTGATAAATACGAAATCATTACCCTCAACAACTCTTTTCATGGCAGAACAATAACAACTGCCACAGCCACCGGTCAAGAAAAATACAAGGCACCTTACGCTCCTCTCACTCCCGGGTTTTGCCATATTGATGCCAATGATACAAAAGCTCTTCACAGTGTGGTAGGCGATAAGACAGCCGCTATAATGGTTGAGGTTATTCAGGGCGAAAGCGGTGTGCGTCCTCTCAGTCCTGAATTCGTGTCTGCTATCAGACAAATCTGCGACGAAAAGGATATTATTTTCATAGTAGATGAGGTTCAAACAGGCATTGGCAGAACCGGCAAATTCTTTGCATTTGAGCACTACGGCATCGAGCCTGATATCGTAACCTGCGCCAAGGCTCTCGGAGGCGGTGTTCCCATATCTGCAATTTTGGCCAAAGATTTTGTTGCATCCGCATTCACCCCCGGTGACCACGGCACCACTTTTGGCGGCAATCCTCTTTCTACCTGCGCCGCACTTACGACTCTTGATATAATCGAAAAAGAGAGGCTGGTAGAAAATTCTGCGAAGGTCGGTGCATATTTTAAGGACGAGCTAAAATCTGCCATTGGCGATTGGTGTTCTGATATCAGAGGAAAAGGACTCATGATTGGAGTTGAATTTAAAGAAGAAATAGGCAAGCAGGTTAGCTCGAAGCTTGCAGAATGTAAATATCTTGTCGGTTCAGTGGGAGATAAGATACTGCGTATAGTTCCGCCCCTGATTATAACCGTGTCCGACGTTGATGAATTTGTACGCGTGCTTGCGCGCATCCTTAAGGAGGATTTTTAATCATGAAGCATCTAATTAGTCTTTATGACTGCACAACAGAAGAAATACACAATTTGATAAAGCTTGCTCTCAAGCTCAAAAAAGAAAATAAAGAGGGCATAAAGCACCATATTCTCAAGGGCAAATCCCTTGGTATGATTTTTACCAAGTCTTCAACCCGTACCCGCGTCTCTTTTGAGGTGGGTATGTATCAGCTTGGCGGGCAGTCGCTCTTTTTGTCGGCAAACGACATTCAGCTCGGCAGAGGTGAAACCATTTATGATACAGCCAATGTTCTTTCGCGCTACCTCGACGGTATAATGATTAGAACCTATGCCCATCAGGATGTTATCGACCTTGCAAGATACGGTCGGATAAGCATAATAAACGGCCTTACCGATTATCTCCATCCCTGCCAGATTCTTGCCGATCTCCAGACAATATATGAGCACAAGGGCAAGCTTGAAGGTCTTACTCTTGCTTATGTGGGCGACGGAAATAATATTTCCAATTCTCTGCTTCATGGCTGTACTAAGGTTGGCATGAATATAAGTGTTGCTTCGCCCAAAGGCTATGAATGTGATGAGGAATGTATATTACATGCAAAAGAAACATCTGCCAAAACAGGCTGCCGTGTTCTTTTAACCGAGGATCCCTATGAAGCTGTAAAAGGCGCTGACGTTGTAGTAACCGATACATGGGTAAGCATGGGTCAGGAAAGTGAAAAACAGGAGAGAATAAAAATTTTCGGTAATTACACTGTAGACGACAAGCTTTTCGGCACCGCAAACGAAGATGCTATTTTTATGCACTGTCTCCCTGCATACAGAGGCTATGAAGTGACCGACTCGGTTATAGACGGTCCCCAAAGCGTTATATTTGACGAAGCCGAAAACAGACTTCATGCTCAGAAGGCTGTTATGGCAACTGTAATGGCAGATTAATTTGAAAGGATATACATACCAATGATTAATAACGGTTTCGAAATTCGCAATGCATCGGCAGATGATGTACAGCAGATAAAAAAAATCACTCTTGAGGCTTTCGAAAAGTATCGCGAGATGGCAAATACCGATTATCCTCTTGCAGCCCTGCACGAGACCGATGAAGATATCCTAAGTGATATCAAAAATAATCTTGTTCTCGTTGCATATATAAACGGTAAGGTTGTAGGCAGTGTGAGAGTTTCGGTAGACGGTGAAACAGCATATCTCAGCCGCTTTGGCGTAAGTCCCGATTATCAGAATCTCGGCATAGGCAAAGCACTCATGAATCTTGTAGATATAAACATGAAGGTTCTGGGTGTGAAGCAGATTAAGCTTCATACCGGATCCAAGATCAAGCCTCTCATCATTTTTTACTATGGAAGGGGTTTTTATGTCGAATCAACAAATAATGACAGAGGCTATATAAGAGCGCTTATGTGCAAAGACTATAAATAAATTACGGCGGGGTTGATTTGGACAGCTCCGCTTTTTATTTGAAATATTTTTGAATTATATATTTTTTTCGGTTAATAATAATTCCGGTGATATTAGTTGAAGAAAATTAAAATAAAGCGACTGAATATATACCTGATTACAGCCTTTGTTTTGACATCGGTACTTGCCTTTTCAAGAATATACGCAGAATACAGCGCCATTAACAATGCCCACAATGCAATAAGCACCTCGGCACGGGATTTGACAGCAATATGGAAAAGGGCATCATCCGGCATATTTATGCCGTCTCTTTGGTCGGATATGCCAATCGGCATCGAAGCCTCTAAGCAGATTTCGGATCGGGATTTCAGGCTCAAAGCCATATACAGTCCCCAAAGCAAGAGATTGACTGCATCACTGAGCTACGAAGGCCGCGATACAAAAAATCAAACATGCCATATATATGCAGACAGTGAAAGTGCGGGTGTTTCGGTTGACGGCGCCGACGGTACTTATTACAGCATTTCATCAGACAAGCTCAAAACAGTTCCTGCAGTGTCTGATGCCATCAAGAAAAGCAAAACCGTTTCTGCACTCATGAATGAAAAAAATCTTAAATATGCCAAGGGCGTTATTCAGACCGCAGGACGCATAAACAGCATAAAGCTCGATAAGGATAAGGCAATATCACAGATAGCAGAGCTTTTTTTTAACTGTAGATTTAATCGCTCATCAAATGTATATATAACAACATCAAGCGGTAGAGTAGAGGCAAAGGAGTATAGCTTTCGGGTCAAAACAAAATATATAGCCGGATGTATCTCAGCCATAGGTAAAGATATTGTAGAATCTGCCGGTTCCGATATACTGACCGATGTATATAATAGGGTATATACATCTCTTTCGGATGTGGGAGAAGAGTATACTCACATAAGTCTTATTGTACACGATGGACATGTTTTTTCAAGCAGATGCACTCTCCCATCAGCGTCAAAGCATACCTTTGCGGCAGATATTACTCCCGACTATGCTTCCGGGTATTTAAACGTAAAAATAACAGATGAAGCTATGCAAAGTGAGGTTATCAACGTAAAGCTTATTCCGGCGGACAGGGGTATAACAGTATGCACATTGTTTGGCGATATGGATATAAGGTGCAGTTTTGACAGCCAAAAGCTTAGCTCGATTGTAAAAAAAGATGAAAAAAAGGTTTTTGACTGTACAATCAAAAAAAGGGGAGAAGCGTATGATGTCAGTTTGAGATTTTCCGACTCATCAGATATTTCTCCTGCTGTTTCTTTTAAAGTATATAACTGCAGCAATGCTGATTTTAACGATGTAAACAAAAAAGACATATCCGAAATCGGTATAAAAGATACTCTAAGCATAGCAAAATTGTTAAATCTTGCCAAAGATTTACAAGCACTTTGATGATTGTGGTTAAAATGCCGTAAAAAAACCCATAAACCCGGTTTTATTCGGTAATGTTTTTGTTAGTTAAATTCTTGACAAATAAAGTTTTTCATAGTACAATGTTATAAAATAGGGTTTAAGGTGTTTTTTGTAACTTTTGCCTTATTTTAACAAGTTTTCTAAATAATTTATATAAATAGGAGGTAAACTATTATGGAAACATACGGTCTCGAAAAGCTGGGTATAATTTCTGCAAAAGCTGTTTACAGAAACCTTACACCGGCACAGCTCACAGAAAAAGCTCTCGCAAGAGGAGAGGGCAAGCTTTCAAACACAGGCGCTCTTGTTGTTACAACAGGCAAATATACAGGTCGTTCACCTGACGATAAGTTCATTGTTGACTCCGAAGGCGTTCACAACGAAATTGCCTGGGGTAAGGTTAATGTGCCGATTTCTCAAGAAAAGTTTGACAAAATTTACGATAAGGTTGTTGCTTATCTTCAGAACCGCGAAATCTTTATTTTTGATGGTTTTGCAGGTGCCGATCCCGCTTGCCGCAAATCATTCCGAATTGTAAACGAGCTCGCTTCTCAAAATCTTTTCATTCACCAGCTTCTCATCCGTCCCACCTCAGAGCAGCTCGAAAGCTTTAGCTCCGACTTTACAATCATTGCTGCTCCGGGCTTTAAGTGCATTCCCGAAATTGACGGTGTTCACTCCGAAGCTGCTATCATTATCGATTACGAAAAGAAAGTTGTTCTTATAGCCGGCTCACAATATTCCGGTGAAATTAAAAAGAGCGTATTCTCTGTTATGAACTATCTCATGCCCAAGCAGGATGTATTTCCAATGCACTGCTCTGCTAACATTGGCAAAGACGGTGACACAGCTGTGTTCTTTGGCCTTTCCGGCACCGGTAAGACAACCCTCAGTGCAGATCCCGAAAGATTCCTTATCGGTGATGACGAGCACGGTTGGTCAGATCACGGTGTGTTCAACTTTGAAGGCGGCTGCTATGCTAAATGTATCAACCTTTCCAAAGAAAACGAACCCGAAATTTGGAATGCAATCAAATTCGGCTCACTCATCGAAAATGTTGTTATGGATGATGAAACCAGAGAATTTGATTTTGATGACGATACTCTTACAGAGAACACCCGTGTTGGTTATCCTGTAGAATATATCCCCAATGCAGAGCTTTCCGGTCAGGGTAATCAGCCTAAAACCGTTATCTTCCTCACTGCAGATGCTTTTGGTGTTCTTCCTCCGATTTCCAAGCTCGACAACGATGCTGCTATGTACCACTTTGTATCCGGCTACACAAGCAAGCTTGCAGGTACCGAAAGAGGCATTACCGAACCTCAGACTACATTTTCAACTTGCTTTGGTGCTCCTTTCCTTCCGCTCGATCCCAGCAAATATGCTGAGATGCTCGGCGAAAAGGTTGCAGCTACAGGCGCAAATGTATTCCTTGTAAACACCGGTTGGTGCGGCGGCAAAGCAGGGGATGTTCCCAGAATGAAGCTCAAATATACAAGAGCAATGGTTTCTGCCGCTCTCAAGGGCGAACTCAACGAAGATAAGGTTGAATATAAGGTTGATCCTATTTTCAACGTTAAAATTCCTCAGAGCTGCCCCAACGTTCCTGATGATGTTCTCAATCCTAAAGATATGTGGGAAGACAAAGCAGCTTATGAAGAAAGTGCTAAATCTCTTGCAAAGAAATTTAACGAAAACTTCAAAAAGTATACTCACATGCCCCAGCACGTAATCGATGCAGGCCCCAAAGGTGAATAATTCTATTGAGCGATATTCGGTAAATTAAAATTTTGCATATAATAACAGGCTTCTCCGCACGGAGGAGCCTTTTGCACGGATAATACGAACTATTGTGTTTTCTTCTTTCAGCTGTTTTCGGAAGGTTTGAATTATTTGATTTGCTTGCTTACTGTTAGAATTATTTAAATCGGAGCAACGCTTTGCTTTGCTTGCAAGGAGCAAAGCTTGCGACAGATTGCAAACAAGCGCAGGTAGCGTTAGCTACTCAGGATTTCAGTGGGAGATTAAAACTCCCACTGAAATTCTGAAATGGAACCCGCTTTAGAGGCGGGGGACATCTGCGCGCAGGTTATAATGTAAATGGAGAAATTATATGGAACAAAACGAAAGATCAAAAATGCTTGGCACAATGGAGATGTCGAGACTGATTCCCAAAATATCAGTTCCCATAATGATAAGTCTTCTTGTGCAGGCATTGTATAATATTGTAGACAGTATATTTGTGGCACAATACAGCAGCGATGCCCTGACAGCTGTTTCTCTTGCTTTCCCGATTCAGATGCTTATGATTGCCGTATCAGTTGGTGTGGGAACGGGTATCAACAGCCTTGTGTCTCGAAAGCTCGGTGAAAACAACCATAAATATGCCATTCGTGCGGCGGGCAACGGTGTTTTTCTGGAAATAGCAGGATATCTGATATTTCTTGTGTTTGGTTTGTTTTTTGCACGCGTCACTTTCAACTTCCTGACTCCTGATGAAACTCTCAGGTCTTTGGGTACAACATATCTTCAAACGGTTTGTGTGTTCAGCTTTGGTTTGTTTTTGTCAATTGTATTTGAAAGGCTGATGCAGTCAACCGGTAATACGGTTCTTTCTATGACAGCGCAGCTCACCGGCGCTGTTACAAATATCATTTTAGACCCCATAATGATTTTCGGCTACTTCGGTTGTCCTGCAATGGGGATTAGAGGGGCTGCCGTTGCAACTGTTGTAGGTCAGTGTGTGGGAATGGTTGTTGCCTTTATTCTCAACCAAACCAAAAATAAAGAATTGTGTTTGAATTTTGGCAATTTGATACCTCAAATAAGAATCATAAAAAATATCATGTCGGTTGGCTTTCCGAGTGTAGTTATGCAGTCTATATCTTCAGTAATGAACATGGCCTTTAACGCAATTTTGATTTCATACGGAAATGCGGCCGTAAGCGTGCTCGGAATATATTTTAAGCTTCAATCCTTCATATTCATGCCCGTTATCGGCCTGGGCAACGGTCTTGTGCCCATTGTAGGCTACAACTACGGTGCAAGAATCAAATCCCGAATTTATTCGGCGGTAAAAACAGCTCTCATATGGGCCGGTGCAATAATGGCAGTCGGTACAGTTATATTTACGGTCTTTCCCGAATTGCTTCTTTCGCTTTTTGAATCGGGCGAAGCGGGAGATATAACCAAGATTGGTGCTGTGGCCTTGCGAACAATTGCTGTTCACTTTGTGATTGCCGCCGTAGGTATCACTCTCAGCACTGTTTTTCAGGCGATAGGCAAGGGGCTGTACAGCATGATAATGAGCTTGTGCCGTCAGCTTTTTGTTCTCATTCCTGCCGCATGGATTTTGTCGGAAACAGGCGGTCTCAATTCAGTGTGGTGGAGCTTTTTGATTGCTGAAAGTGTTTCACTTGTGATATGTCTGTTTATGTATCGCAGTGTAAATAACAAAATATTTAAAAAGATGTAAATAAAAATGTGTTCATGCATCGGTTTGCGTGAGCACATTTTTGTATTATAACTAAATTAAGATGTCCCCCGCCTCTATTGGCGGCGGGTGACATTTAATTTTTTCAGTGGGAGTTCAATCTCCCACTGAAAACGTTGAATGAATTACAATTCAAACAGCTTTTTCATGGTGCACAATACATTTTTACTGCTACTGCTTGACATAAAAATTATATTTCCGTTTTCACTTCGGCCGCAGAGCAGTCCTTCAATCGTTAATCGTCTTTTTGTTTCTCTGGCAGTTCCCACACCGCCGTCTATTATATCCACTTCATATTCAAAAGCTTTTTTTATTGCGTTTTTTATATGCGGATAGTGCGTACATCCAAGAACCACCGCGCTTATTTTAACGTTTTCAAAAGGTGATAGCAATACCTTTAGATAATTGTCAATTTCCTTGCCTTCTGTTATACCTCTTTCTATTATTTCCACAAGCCCGGGACAGGGGAGGGGAATAATTTCGGCCATATTGCTGTAGTTTTTCATCAGATGCACAAACTTCTCTTTTTTCAGAGTTACCGGTGTTGCCATAACAATCACTCGGCTTTCCGGATGATGTACAGCGGCGGGCTTTACTGCCGGCTCAATGCCGATAATCGGGATATTGTAGCATGCTCTGAGTTTTTTCGCTGCGACGCTTGTTGCAGTGTTGCACGCTATGACAATTGCCTTTGCCCGCATATCAAGAAGCTTTTTTATGCATTTCTCTGAATATTTCATTATTTCTGAATCGCTTTTTATACCGTATGGAGCATTGAAGGTGTCGCCGTAATATATATAATTTTCATATGGCATCAGTGCTTTGAGCTCTTTTAAAACCGAAATTCCTCCAAGCCCCGAGTCAAATACGCCAATTGGATTGTTGTTCATTTTATATCTCCGTATCTGTGGGTGTTGTTATTTAATGATTTATTATAACATATTTTACAAAAATACACAAGTAATATTGACAAAGTTTTCTTAAAAGAATATGATATATATGGTGATTAAAATGAATGATTTTTTGACCTCGTTTAATGTGGTCTTTCCAATATTTTTGATGATGGCTGTCGGTTATTTCGTAAAGTACATAAATATTGTTGATGATGCCTCGGTCAAAAAAGTCAATGCCCTTGTATTCAAGGTATTTTTACCCCTGATGCTTTTTAACAATGTTTACTGCAGCGATGTGTCATCGGTTTTTAACCCGAGTCTTATTTTGTTTTCACTGCTTAGCGTGCTCCTTATTATTGCGCTTCTTTTTATAATTGTTCCCATATTTGAAAAGGACGATAAAAAGCGCGGTGTTCTTATTCAGGGAATGTTTCGTTCCAATTTTGTTATATTTGGTGTTCCTGTTACTCAGGCTCTTTGCGGTGATGAGATGTTGGGCTCGGCTGCGGTACTTATAGCGATTGTAGTTCCGGTGTTCAACCTTTTTGCGGTTGTCGCTCTCGAAGCCTTCGGCACCAAAAATAAGGGCCTTGTCCATATGCTTAAAAGCATAATTACCAATCCGCTGATTATTGCTTCTGCCGCGGGTCTTTTGGTTTTATTTTCGGGAATAAGTCTGCCGTCGGTTGTTGAGGCGTCTGTTTCATCAATGGCAGGTGTTACAACTCCTCTTGCACTGATGATGCTTGGCGCATCAATCAATTTCGGCAAGGTGGGGGGCAGTCTTAAAGAGCTTGTGTGTGCGTTGTCTGTTAAGCTTATTATAATACCGGCACTTTTTCTTGGTGCTGCAATTTTTATTTTCGGCTTTAATGGGACTGACCTTGCCATACTTCTTGCTCTGTTTGCCACACCGCCTGCGGTGTCGTCATTTACAATGGCTCAGCAGATGGGGGCAGATGATGAACTTGCAGGTTTTTTGGTAATGTTTGGTACGACATTTTGTGTGATTACCATTTTTATGTGGATATACATAATCAAGGTTTTGGGATTGATATAACTAAATTAAGATGTCCCCCGCCTCTATAGGCGGCGGGTGACATTTAATTTTTTCAGTGGGAGTTCAATCTCCCACTGAAAACGTTGAATGACGCGGCTTTGCCGCTTATTGAATCAGACTTTTGTTAAAAAGAATCGAAAAAGGTCGGAAAAGGTTAGTAAAAATATATAGAATATATTGATTTTTTCTCATTTTGATGTTATAATTCAACGGTTGTGTAAAATTAATAATTATATTATTTGTATTAGCATTATAGGGAGGTAATACATCATGAGTGCACAGATTTTCGCCGTATTGATTTTTGTTGCTATGTTTGTTATGATTGTTTTCGAGGTGTTCGAACGTCATATAATAACATTGGTCAGCGGCGCATTGGTTATTACAGTTGTATTTGGCTTATGTATGAAAGACGTCGGTGCAATTGTCAAAACCCTCAATGTACACAGCATTTTTACTCAGAGCTTTTGGTACGGCGAAGGCGGAGAATCCTCATCCGGAATCAACTGGTCCACAATAATTTTTATTGTGGGTATGATGATAATGGTTGAGGGCATGGGACGGTCAGGCTTCTTCAAATGGCTTTGCCTTTCAATTGCAAAGGCGGTCAGATACAAAACAATACCGCTATTTATATGCTTTATGTGTATGTCGGCATTTTTGTCTATGTTTATAGACAGCATCACCGTTATCCTTTTCCTTTCGGCCGTTACCACAGAGCTTGCAGCTTTTCTCAGGTTTAACCCTGCTCCGGTAATTATTGCCGAAATATTCTGTTCCAATCTTGGCGGATCCGCAACAATGTGCGGAGATCCTCCAAATATAATTATTGGTACATCGCTCGGATTTAGTTTTTTTGATTTTCTGGACAATACCGGCGTAATTGCGGCAATTTGCTTTGTATTTGTACTTTTGTATTTCTATTTGTGCTTCCGTAAGGAACTCAAAGAAAGTGAACTGCAAAGAGGCGCAGATGTCGTTGTTCCCGAGGCAAGCAGTGCAATTACCAAAAAGTCTGCGTTTACAATGTCAATTTTTGTTTTTGCAGTTGCTGTTATTCTACTTATAACTCATGCGCAAACAACCTTATCGGTTGCATTTATCGGATGCATTGCAGCTGTCCTTACCATTGTTACAACACTTGTAACCTCCGGCATGGAGGATATAAAATACATTTTCAGACATCTCGACTACAAAACCCTGTTTTTCTTTGTCGGCCTCTTTATCTCCGTTGGTGGATTGGAGCAGACCGGTGTGCTTGAAACGGTTGCCGGATTTATTGAGTATGTAAGCGGCGGCAATATCTATGTGGTTATTGTAATTATTCTCTGGCTCTCAGCTACTGCCAGTGCTTTTGTTGATAACATACCCTTTGCGGCAACCATGGTTCCGGTTATAAAATCAATGGCATCAACGACCATTCCCATAAATGTTCTTGCCTGGACGCTTGCTATAGGAACCGATATCGGCGGCAATGCCACACCTATTGGCGCATCGGCAAACGTTGTCGGCACATCTGTATCTGCCAAGGCAGGCCATCCGATAGGCTGGGGCAAATATTGCAAATATTGTTTTCCTGCAACATTAATAGTACTTACCATATCTATGATATGTATATTTGTCAGATACGTCTGATATATTTTACAAAGCCTTAAGACTTTAAAAAGAAAGAGTGATTTTAGTGAAAAATCAAGTCATTGTTACAATCGGAAGAGAATACGGAAGTGCCGGACATTTTATAGCCGGTCATCTTGCACAGAAGCTCGGTTTTACCTTGTATGACAAACGCTTTTTTGTAGAGTGTCATGATCAGATAGGCTACAGTGCCGAGATTATGGAGAAGTATGATGAAAAACCGGTTAATGTGCTGATTTCAAGGCGTGTGCGTAATCATACCAATTCTATCGAATCACATGTTCAAAATAAAGTAAACGAATTTATATTGTCAAAAGCCGCAAGCGGTGAATCTTTCGTTGTTGTCGGCAGATGTGCCGATCAGGTTCTTCGTCATAATCCCAACACAATCAAGGTTTTTATAACCGGTCACATGGATGAAAAACTCGAAAGAATTATGGATATATATAAGTTGTCAAAGGAAAAGGCTGCAGACAAAATCAAATTCCACGACAAAAAAAGAAGATACTATCATAACACCTACTCGGACATGAAATGGGGAGATTCGAGAGGTTATGATATTTGTATCAATTCGAGCATTATAGGCATTGATGCCACTGTAGATATTCTTGCGAATTATGTAGAAAAATTCAGAGAAGCAGAGTCTAAAAATATATAAATAAAAAATCGAGTAGGGCGAAATTAATCGCCCTCTCACACCACCGTGCGTACCGTTCGGT
>JAEDEG010000053.1 GCA_016293435.1 Clostridia bacterium | reverse complement strand
TGAACCTCATCACCATGTTATAATAGGTGAATTATAAACGACTATTTTTTATAATTATTTGTTTAACCAAATAACAAAATCTTACCCTTTCAAAACAATAAAAACCGTGTAAGTTTGTCCATAAAAATTGTATAATACAGATACAAACAAAGAAGAAAGGAAGTAAAAATTATGACAAAGAAAATGGAAAAATTAGTTAACAAATATTATGAAAAAATGGACAGCACAGTAAGTGTTTATAAAATGGGATTATTTGACAAACAAGAAGCAATAGAAATTATTCAGCGAGAGGAAAAACAGTTTAATGAATTAAGATTTTCAATGTTTGCATATGATTTATTAAGTGAAAAAGATTTAATGGAAACCACACATACAGGAACCAAAAAATTATTTGAATGTATGGATAAATTAAACTAAAAAATAAATCCCTTCCGGTGGCGGTTAACCGGAGAAAGGATTAAAAATGAATAAAATCAACGTATTCGGAATCAATGTAAAATGCTACAACAAAAGAGAGGAAATTCTTATTGACACAATTAAAAGAGACGTTAAAGATTTTTATAGAACATACAAAAATAAACCTTATTCAATTGGTGATGCCTACTATATTTTATTCGGAAAAATGACATCTTTGTATTATATGGATTTAATTAGACATGAGAATTACGTATTAATGACTGATAGATTATTTAATCTATATAAATTCACAGAAGAAACAGCAAAAAATCATAAATAACAACTTCCCTTCCGGTGGCGGTTAACCGGAGAAAGGAAAAATATGAAACTATTAATACAATCTATAGCTTTTTTATTAATCCTATTATCATGGATATTTTTATTAATTTTACTATAGAAAGGTGGTTGTAAAATGTATAACGGCTTAGATTGGGAAGTGCAAAAGTACGGGCATATTATCCAGTCACATGATATTCAAATATCCGCTCATATCATAACAACGAAAATCTACGTTTACAAGTCAAATTATTATGTTGAAACATGGATTGACGGCATAAGATATTTATTTCAGCCATTAGATTAGAAAGGAAGTAAAAACATGAAGAAAATTGAAATTGATGCGAAATTAGTACAAGGCTTATTAGCTACAACAGTAACCGCCGATTTTAGGTTGGCGTATAATCCTGTTATAACGTTTATAAAAGCCAATACTACATTAAGCATGCTTTGCGTTTTAGGAATTATCTCAGAGGAAGAATTAAAACAGTTTCAAGATATGTTAAATGTCAATTATTCTTCTTTTATGGAAATCAAAAAAGGCGAAGCAAAACGGGAACTAAACAAGAAATTTGGAATCAACAAAGAAGGTGATACTAATTGAAATTATCCTATAAGACACTAGATGAAGAAGTGAAAGATATTCCATTCGAAAAGATAGAGATTATAGGTAAAGCTATCTTGATTAAAATAGACAATTTACACGTTAGACTGTTATACATTCCCGATATCGTATACATCCTCATTATATAGAACATTTGTTCATGTTTCACGTGAAACATTTTGATAATGTTAATTTTGCTTACTATAACCTTATTATTGACATTATCGAGATTATGGGATATAATAGACTTGATATATAGAAAGGGGGACAAGAAAAAGAGAAGCAACGTAACAAGTAGGCATAAGCAACAATCAAACATCATATTTAAAAGAAAGGAAATGAATTTATGAATCTTATTAAATCTTTATTATCTCAGGCAGAAAACGGGAAAGTACTTGTTGACATCGATGGCAATGTATTATCCTCCGAAAAAATCGAAATCAAGGCAAAGAAAACCTACGCAAATCTTATCAAATCCGGCAACATTGACCCTATGCAAACAAGCTTTAACGACTACGTAAATGACGTTAAATCCGAATACATCACAGTATATGATTTAATTGCTTTTATCCGTGGAGTAGAACAGGAATCAGAACACGAACCAGAAGAAGGTGACTTTCGAGAGATGCCCGAACCGTTTGAACCGGATGAAGAAGAAATACCGGAATAAAGAGGTGATTTGATGGCAATGCTAACTGTGGCAGAAGTAGCGGAAAAACTCGGATATTCCACATCACAAATTAGAAATTTGATTAGAGAAGGAAAATTAAAAGGTTATAAATTCGCATCGTCTTATCGTGTAAACGATGAAGACTTGCAGGAATTTATCAATAAATCTATCATCAAAAAGGAGAATGAAAATGAGTAAAGAAATGAATGAAGTAATGGTGAATGACGTATCTTTTAGCTTTGATTTATCCATGTTGTCAGAAGGAAGCAACAACTTTGTTTGCTCTATCCCAGACGATGGAAGTAGAACAGCAAAAGTAGCAATTTACAACGCAGTACAGAATGCAGATGAACAGTTATCCGAACACGTTAATGAGGTGCTTGAGATTGTTGATATTGTGGCACATCCAATCCAGCTTCCAGATGAAAGAACAGGCGAAGTCATCAACGCAATCCGAACCGTACTTATTGATAAAAAAGGAAAAGGTTATCAGGCAGTAAGTAATGGAATTTGTCAGGCACTTAGCAAGATTATCGCTATCATCGGTCAGCCACACTGGGACGAACCTGTTAAGATGAAACCAGTGTTAAGAAAATCGAAAAACAGTTCCATGAATCAGTATCTCACAATTGAATTAATTGCATAGCTTTTTCGCAGTCTCGTAAATGGGGAAGGGATAAATGCCCTTTCCCTTTTTTAATATAAGGGAGGTGAATAGCTATGCATGAAGCAAGAAAACAGCAAAAAAGGAAACGGGAGCAGGAGCGATATTATCGGAATAAAGCCTTTATCGAGCAAAACGGATTAAAGGGGTATAACGTTAATCCACGTTCTTCACAAAAAACTTTAAAAAATGCTTTAAAGAGAAAGCAAAAAGATATCCGAATTGCGAAAAAACGAAAGCAGTTATTGGACATTAACGGAATTGATAAAGACTATATTAAAAGCCTTTCTGATTCAGCTGTGGACAAGATGTCCTTTAAAAGAATTTCTAACGTTTCACGTGAAACATTTCCCAAAGCCTTTAAATCCGATTTACATATCATGAAAAAGGGGTTTTATCTCGGATTTTATGCGAATAGCGAAAATGGCATTTGGCTTGTTGAAAGTTCCATGGATTTTTACAGAGGAAAGTCAGTGGAATATTTAAAAAGGCATATCGGGGAAATACTAGATTATCATAAGGCAGGCGGTTCTTCTGGAATCGCGGGTGATATGCGTTTTCGTTCGGATGACGTGGCAGGATTGGACGGGTATATTCAAGTACAACACGTACTCGGATATTCTGATATTATTTTACCACAGCAAAAGGAATTTTCCACACAAGGCTTTTTATGTTTAGTAAATGCAATTTTAGATAATGCCCGAGAAGATAACCGCAAGGAAATTTACAGGGACATTAAAGAGCATTGTTACAGGTATTGCAAGTCATTGTACAAAGAACTGCCTTAAAGGTGGGATATTATGAGAAAGAAAAGACCTGTAAAAATTTTGACGTTAGACACAGAGACAGAAGGCTTTGCAGGTAACTTAAAACGAATAGCGGTTTACGATGGAAAGAAGGTCACTTACGGATATACTTTTTTAGATATTGAGCCAACTTTAATATATTGGTACGAGCAAGGGTTTTCCGTCCATTGTTACATCCATAATATTGAATTTGATGCTAGATTTATTCCAGAAATTTTTGACCGTGATAGAATCAATTGGAATCTCACAAAATTAATCAATGGTAAATATGCAGTAATCGCTTGTACTTATTACACATTTCACGATTCCGCAAGGCTTTTGGGTTTTCAATCTTTATCAAGTTTATCGAAAGACTTTGAAGTAAACCATGAAAAGATGGACTTGCTGACTGCCGTAAATAATCGTGATAATGGCAAGTGGGAATCTTTAGAGGATTATTTTATCAATTGCGAAAAGGATGACCCAATCTATTTGGAATATTTGGGACTTGACGTCATATCTCTGTATGAGGTTTTATACAAATTTATGGACTTAACAGGCATACAAGAAAAAGATTTGGTGTCAAAAATGAGCACCGCCAGTGTTGCAAAATTTATCTTCAAAAAGGGTTTTCAAGGGCATGAGTTTCGAACAGAAGGTCAAACAAAAACCGACTATGAAATCATGACAAGCTTTAAGGGTTGGGCAGGAAAAAAGGAAACAAAGTACGGAATCACCTACGAAGAAATGGAAAACAAATTGCGTTTGTCTTACATGGGTGGTCGTACAGAGGTTTTTCTTCCACGGTTAGATGGTCATGGTAGGCATTACGATATTAACTCGATGTATCCTTTTGTTATGTTAAAAGAGTTTCCTGTCGGTAGTCCTTCCTATTATAAAGGTGATTCAGCACGTTATGAATTTACATATTGGTTAGAGCATCACAAGGGACTAGGCTTTATGCATGCGAAAGTATTTGTGCCAAGACAAAAAATCCCCCCGCTACCTATAAAGATAGGAAAGCTTGTGTTTCCGACAGGATACCTTGACGGATGGTTTACATTTGTGGAATTGGAATATGCTATAAAAAACTGTGGTGTAAAAATACAAGAAACTTTGGAAGTAATTCATTTTACCAAAACATTTCCAGTATTTAGAAACCTTATCAATACCTTATATAAAATCAAGGAACAAGCTACCATTGATGGACATAAAGCTTTGCGACAAGTTGCAAAACTTTTGATGAATGTTTCCTACGGATACACCGCACTTAGAAGGGATGACAAGGACGAGTTGAAAGATATTTCACAGTTAGAAAAATATGAGGATAGATTACTCTGGAAAAATGAGGACATGGGATTTATTGACATACGTTCCATAGTTTTAACCGATTCCATACAGGTTCAAGTTGCGTCCTATGTGACAAGCTATGCAAGAATTTTGTTACTGGATTCCATGCGAAAAGCAGAACAATATTGTAACGTTTATTATTGTGATACGGATTCCATGGTACTAGACGGTGAACTGCCGGAAGAATTAGTACATCCGACAAAACTCGGCTTTTGGGATTTGGAAAAAGAAATCTCACAGGGAATCTTTATACAACCAAAAGTGTATTATGAAAAGCCGTTATTGTCAAAGGATGGGGAAACAAAAAAATTCAAGGGGGTTCGCAAAGAAACAAAGAATAATTTTACAAAAGAATTTTATGAAAAGTTGTATAACGTATTATCGGAAAAGGAACTAAAAACCTATAAAGTAGAAGAAAATAGAATGCTAATGAGGGGGGTAAAATATCAGCAAAAAATCGCTGAAAATGGTATTGTTGATTACAAGGGCATCGAGTACAGGGATAAGGAAATTCATGTAAGAAATAAACAAAAAAGAGATATTGACTATAAAAAAGGGACATCGCAGGCATGGCATATGAACAGCTACGAGGAATTTTATAATTTTAATTTTAAAGAAGAACCGATAGTATTAAGCAAAGAAAAACCGTCACTATTTGATGTTACTTTTTGAGGTGATTAAAATGGACGATATAACAAAAAGGGAAAAGGAATTATTGCTATTTATAATTAAGTTTAAACAAGTAAACGGTTACACACCAACGGTTAGGGAAATGAGTAAAGGGCTTTGCATGGGGTCGAGAAGTACAATTATATCTATGCTCAATCACTTAGAAGAAAAGGGATATATTGAGTTTAAAAAGAGAAAAGAGAGACAACCTTATATTATAAAAGTTTGCAAATTTTTATAATGGAGTGGGGAATAAAACCCCACTCTTTTTATTTTGTGCCACCTGTCCCTTTTTTAAAACAGCATAAAGCGATATAATAATTATAACAATTTAATTTAATGTTTCACGTGAAACATTGACAGGATTAAAAAACATTGTTTTTGGTGTTACTCTTTTTCAATATAATAAATTTTGAAACTTGTTAATTTTTAAATCTAACAAAAAGATACCATGTTAGATACGTTTTCATTTTTGACCACACAAGTATAGCTTTTTGGGGATTGCTTTTTACCTGTCAATGTTTCCCGTGAGACATTAAATTAAATAAATAAAAAAGAAGGGAGTAAATCATGAAAGCAAAAGATTTTAAAAGGTTGCGTGAGTTAGAGAAAAAGGAAGAACTAACCGAAGAAGAACAGGAAGAATATAACTTGTTACTTGAAAAATTAGAGGAAGAAGAGGAAGAAGAGGAAGGGGAGCAAATACCAAAATGGGCACAGAAATTATTGAAGGAACAGGAACAACAGAAAAAGGAAAAGAAGAACAAGCCAATTCCGGTACCATGTCCACCGGAACCAGAACCAGAAGAACCAGAACCAGAACCAGAACCGGAACCAGAACCGGAACCGGAACCAAAGCCGAAAAAGAACAGGTTTCTGGATTGGCTCCTGTAGAGAAAACCTATGAGGAAAAGAAACAGGAATATGACAAGAAACAGGAAGAAAGGGAGAAAGCAGGAATCAAACAGGATGCACCGCTAAAGGTTGTAGAAGGTTTTGCAGTTCCAGAAGAAAAACCGAAACGGAAACGGACACCAAGAAAGAAAAAAACAACGGTTGATTCCGAAACTGTAGAAAAGTTATTGCTTACTGTTTCCGGTATCGTGGCAAGCAGAAAAGGGTGTGAGCATTGGCAGTTAACCAAACAGGAATGTAAGACCATTGCAGACCCTCTTGTGGAAGTTCTTGACAAGTACGATGTGGCTAAAACATTTGCCGATAATGCCCCAGAAATTTCACTTGCCATTGCTTGTATTTCAGTAACGGTACCAAGGGTTATGATTTCAAATCAGAAAAGGAAGGTAAAGAAAGATGACGGAATGGGTGGAAAAGCTTCGACAGGAAGTACAGGAAAACGACTTGACGAAAACCGAAAGAGTAAGGCTGTTAGCAGAAAAGATGACGGAAAATCTACCAATAATGCCCAAAATGCTGATTCAGAATATGGGGTTTATGGATTACCTTTATAAGATTGAAGAATCCGACATTGACGCATTTTTTGAAGTGATAAGAGAGGTGTTAAATATTGTAGAAAATGGCAAATAAATTTTACATTGAACCAGATGCTCATGTACTTGTTGCAGGTGCTACAGGTACAGGAAAAAGTTTTTTGGCAGAAGAATATCTGAGAGGATATACGAACGTAATAAAACTTGATACAAAATTGGAAGTGGACGAAAGACTCAATGCAGGGTTGTCACCATGGCGAGGACTTGAAGAGGGGAAAGACTTTGTTGTATGTCGTTATCTATCCGATGTGCAAAATGCACACACAAAAAAGATAATTTATGCTCCGGATTTTGAAGAACAAACAGAAGAATTTTACAGTGATTTTTTCGAGTGGGTATATATGAGACAGAACACTATAATCTGGATTGATGAATTGATGTCAATCGGCACAGTACATCGTTATCCAAAAGGACTTCATAAAGTTATGATTATGGGTAGAAGTAAGGGTGTCGGTGTGTGGAGTTGTACACAACGACCGTCTGGAATCCCTACGATTGTTCCATCAAACTGTAAATACTTTTTTTGTTTTAACCTGTACAATCCAGACGATAGAAAAAAGATGGTATCAACTACAGGATTTACAGAACTAATGACCATGCCAAAAGGGCATAACTTCTGGTTTTGTAAGATGGGGGATGACAAGCCAGTGCTTGCTTATCTTGATAAATAAAAAGGAGTGATAAAAATGAATAAATTCTTGGGCATTGGATTAACAAATGCTTTAGGCTTATGGTGTTTGTTTTTCCTTATTTCCCTTGTCGTTAAGGTTATTTTTACAACCTATGAAGTAGAGGGATTAAGCGAAGTAATCAGAGCAGGTGCTTAGAAAGGAGGTGCAAGTATGAATCAGTTATTCAGTCCTAAATGGTGGATGAATCAGTTTATTAGCTGTTTTATCACTATGTGTTTTATCTATTTAATCAAAATGATTGCCGGTAACTGGAATATTCCATTTGTTTCCGCAGTAGCAGAGTCAGTATAAAATAATGAAAGGAAGTGTTTAGAATATGGCTCAGAGTATGACAGTACAGCAGAGAAATGCCTTGTTTGCTCAGGCAACCAGACAGAACATTCAGGGCATGGCAAAAAAGAAAATTACACAGGGTGCGACAACGGTATCTTTTGAGATTCCGAAAGCACGTCTGTTATCAAAAATTTGGCTTGAAATTGATTACAAATTTAAACTCACAGCAGGGTCAAGTGTTAATATGCCGACTACAAAATTAACACCTTATGCACCGATTCGTAGAATCAGCTTAGATTTAAATAACGGTTGGTCACCGTATGTATTAGACGGTAAATCCTATGCGGTATTAGCAGGTATGAGACAGCAGTCACATGTTGTTTACCCACAGAGCGAAAGTGAAAAAGGTTTTTGCTACTGTCCAGAAAATTTATCCGCAGGTGCTGACGGTGTATCTAACACAATGCGAACCACAATCGAGTTGCCGTTATGCTTAAATGACCGCGACCCTATCGGCATTATTTTGGCACAGTCTCCAGAAACATTGATTGAAGTAAAGGTGGATTTTGAACCAGAATCTTCCATGATTCCGTTAGAGGACGGGGTTACTTTAGAGGTAGAAGAAATCACAGTTCAGCCGATTGTTGAAACTTTCTCAATTCCGGCAGTGCAGGAAGCTTTCCCAGATATTTCCGTGGTGAAACTTTGTACAAGTAGAACCGAAATGTTTGCAGGAAATGGCCAGAATTTAATTGACCTTGTAACGGGCACAATTTACAGAAAGATTGCGTTTATCATTGAAGATTTGGACGGCAACCCGTTTTCCGATGAGGATATTACATCAAACATTGATTTGATTTTCAATACAGCTGATGTAAATTATTCTATTCCGGCAAAATTAATCCGTCATAAAAACGAGATGCAGTTCGGAGAGGAACAGCCAAAAGGCGTGTATATCTTTGATTTTTCCGACAACGGTATTCCGAACTATGGCGGTACAAGAGATTACATCGACAGTACAAAGCTTACTATGTTTCAAGTTCGGTTCAATTCCAATAAAGCAGGAAGAATCCGTATTGTATCTGAAAACTTAGCACGATTAGTTTAATAAAAAGGAAGGGTTCATCCCTTCCTTATAAAATAAAAAGGGGGATTTTAATATGGCAGTTGGTAGCATGGATTTTGCTTATGGTGATGCATACCCAAACATTACAGGAATTACCGAAACGGGATTTTTAGCAACGCCGGACAAAGAAGCACAGGAAGTTTTGGCAGAATCAGAAACGGATGCAGATAAAACAGACATTACTCAGCCAAGAAAATACACTATTTTAGTTGCGATTGGATTAATCGTGGCACTAGTCGTATTTTTTGGTGCAGGGGGCAAATAATATGGAAAAATACATTAATATTCCTTCCATTCTGATTGGCTTAATCGGGGGGTTTTTGGGCGGATTTGATAAATTAACCCATGCAGTAATCTTATTTATGGTTATTGATTATTTATCTGCTACACTGATTGCCCTTTACAATAAAGAGTTATCAAGTGAGATTGGATTCAAGGGCATCATAAAAAAGATTTTTATTTTGCTTACAATCGTTGTTGCGGTAGAAGCAAATAAAATTATACCTGACGTACCACTTAGAGAAATGATTCTTAGCTTTTATATCGCAAATGAGGGTATTTCCATTTTAGAAAATATATGCAAAATAAATGCAGTTCCGCAGACGTTAAAACAAGTGTTTTTACAATTGAGGGGGGATAACGAAACATGAACAAAAACATGATTATTTTAATCGGTATATTGCTTTTATGGTTATTAGTTATCAGACCACTTTCTAAATCATCCGGCAACAAACAGGAATTACCGGAAAATGAAGTTAATGTTGAAGATGAAACACTGACACCTTATAATGATAATGCCTATGTGGAAACGGCAAAAAATAACACAACAACCTATGAAAATTCCGACGAATTAAAAGTTGGCGGAAACACCTACACAAAATAAGGGGGGGTATTATGATTGGGAAAAGCATTAAAAGCCTTATCAAAGGTGGGAAACGTGGCAAAAAATGCAGGAAAAAAGGCAGGAAGTGCAGGAAATAAAGCGACAGAAACAGCCTTAGGAAGTGACGGAAAAAGTTTATTTTTTCTGATATTATCTTTTGTTTGTATATGGCTTATTTTAGATATGTTTTACGGAAATAAAATCATAAAGCAATTAGTGGATTCTATATTCGGTGAAACAGATGTAAATCAAAAGCAGACAACTGTAGATTCCAGTACATCCGAGGCAGTTGAAAAAAATAACTCTACGGTTGCCGGTGCTACAAATAATAAAAGTTTTCCATACCAGACAGGGAATGAACAAAGAGAAAGCAACATAAATTCACAGAGCAAAAACAACGCAACAGGAAGTGCCGGAAACAGTTCCGCAAGCTTTCCTGTAAACTGATAAGGGGGTTCTTGTATATGAGAGATTTTTACGAGGATTTTAGCTTTATAATAGGTTTTATGATTTTGTGTTTGTTTGTGTTAATGGCTTTTGGGGAAAAATCAGAAAGAGGTTTCCTTTTAACAACCTTGTTTGGAATGGTGATATTAAATGCTGATAGTGTTATGACATTTTTCAGCGAAAAATTTAAAGTAAAGGAGTAAAAAATATGAGTGGTAAAATCGCTATGTTAATGAGTGGTACATTTACATTAATTGCCATTTATTTATTCTTAAAAAATTCCAGTTCCACTACTAAAATTATTAGTCAGCTCGGGACTACGTATAGTAATGGAGTCAAAACATTACAGGGAAGATAAGGGGGAATCTTTATGTTGGATATTCGTAAAAACTATTTCAAGTTTTTAAATCTACATGCACTTAGAGCAAAGATGACCACGGCAATGATTCCCGACCCAAAATTGATGGTAGGTACGGCAGAGGATTTGACACCTCAGCCTGTACTTGTCTACAAGGATATGACAGATGCTCATTACTCAATTTTGACAAAACAGCTCGAAAATCTGGAAAGTCAAAGGGTAGAATATGGTATTAGTCAAGGGGAATTTGAACCGGATGACTTTGTATCAAATACCTATTATATCGGTGAACCTGTCAGTGCAGGGGGGATTTAAAAATGAACATCAAAGAAGTTGGAAACGATATTAAAAGAGCAGTTGGTGGAAATGGAGTCTATTTGTTACTCGGTGGTGGCTTGTTGCTTATGGTATATTTGCTTACAAAACAGGATTCTAGCAGTAATTTGACTGTGGCGACTGGTTACTCCGCTTATCCAGACGCAGTTACAAATGCTAATGTGATTATTGGTGAGGTAAACGACCATACGACGAATGAGTTATCAGCATTAAAAAATCAACTGGAAGATACCACATCGCTTTTGCAGGAAGGGGACAATTCCATTCTTGAAAAGATAGATACAAGTACAGAAAGTATCACAGAAAAGATTGATACAGGTACAGAACAGATTCTTAAAAGTAATGCTGAAAATACATCGTCTATTTTAGATACTGTAAATCAAAACACGAACAATCTTTCTACACAGATTTCCGGTGTGGAAAATAAGGTAAATACTGTAGTTAATAATACTACAGTAAATAATACGCAAGCATCTAAAACAGCAAAGACTGTCAAATATTATGAACCGATTAAGTCATATAAAGGCAACTCTTTTGTTGATGCTCTGAAAAAACGTGGTGTAAGTGCAACTATGGCATTTAGAAAGAAGATTGCGTCCGTAAATGGTATTAAAAATTATACAGGTACTGCAAAGCAAAATTCTAAACTTTTGAATTTGATGAAGAAAGGGAAGTTGATTAAACCGTGAGTATAAAAATTAACAGTGAAATTGTAAATTATGCTCATATGGTAAAAGAAAAGTACGGCGTTCCAGAATCCGTGACACTCGGTCAGGCAATCTTAGAAAGTGGACTTGGGAAAAGCAATATTGCAAATCAGGCAAATAACTGGTTTGGAATGAAGGGTTCTGGAAATGCTGGACAGTATAACGGCACATGGGCAAAATATAATTCTGTATATGATTCATTTGATGCATACGGAAAATTATTATCTAAAGAAAGATATACAAGCAAGACGAAAAATGCAAAAACAACCGCTGAATATTTACAGGGTGTTGTTGATGGTGGCTATTGCCCAGATGATGGTTACGTTATCAATGTTTTAAATATTATCAATGATAATAATTTGGAACAATATAACACAAGTGAGTACAAGGGAACGAGCGATATTACAGACAGCGAAACAGCAAATAACGATACAAATGTTACAGGAATTAAGGGTATTTTATCAAGTATTACATCATGGGTTTTGATGCTTGTAATTTTGATTTTAGCTATCCTGTTCTTAGTTGGTGCTTTTAGTTAGGGGGTTTGTAAAATGAGTGTTATTTCATTGGCAAATGATTTGGTTGGAAAAGTAAAATATTCGTTTGGTGCTAATTCCCTTTCAAGTGCAGGCGGTACAGGTGATTGCAGTTCTTTTGTGCAATATGTCTTTAGTCAAAATGGAGTAACCCTTCCAAGAACTGCAGAAAGTCAGCACAATTCCAGTAAAGGGAAAGCAGTATCAAAAGACCAATTGCAAGCCGGTGACGTTGTATTTTTTCAAGGCACTTATAAGTCTGGAATAAGCCACGTTGGAATCTATGCAGGAAATGGAAAGTTCATTCATAATTCAAGTAGTAAAGGTGGAACAACAATTTCAGATTTAAGCGATTCTTATTATACACAGCATTATGCAGGTGCTAGAAGGTATGAAGGGGCAAATACTGGATTTTCTGGTGAGAGTATCGTATCTATAGCGAGGTCAATGAAGGGAAAGGTTACTTATGACTACGAACATAAAAACAAGATTACAAATGTGGTTGGAAACCTTGTCGCAGATTGTGGAGGGTTTGTGGCTTATGTATTATCAAAAGTAGGAATTAAAACAGGAACTAGTTTGACTTCTCTTTTGAATGATTCACAGGGTATTGAAGTAAGTAAAGATGATTTACAGGCAGGAGATGTCATTTTTTATAAGGATGTTGGGGGAAGTGGTTTGACCCATGTTAATATCTATGCAGGAAATGACCGTGTTATTGAATCAACAAAGAGTGCAAAAGGCTATAAAGAAACCAGTTTTAGTGGTTTCTATGAGAACCATTTTTATAAGGCAAAACGGTTTATCACTTCGGATAGTGCAACAACCAATTCTGAAAATTCTAGTAGTGGCTCTAACCTTGGAATTATAAAGGGTTTTGCAAGTAATATTGTCGTAGCAATTGTGATTGCTGTTTTGCTTGTGTTAGGGTTTGTTTTGTTTGCGAAAGCATTTGTTTAGAAAGGATGTGAAAGTGTGGGAAGATTAGCTAACCAGTTATCAACATGGCGAAAAGATAACGTGGAATGTAAGAAAGGGAATGTTGCCACATTATGGTTTAAAGATACACAACCAAACATCATGTTTATTCAAAATGACAGTGAAACAGATTTGTATGTATCAATTGACCATATACCAACGAAAAATGATTATGCTTTTAAGGTAAAATCTCATAACAATAGGCTTGTGGCTAGACCGTATAAGACAGCACAACTTTATATTTTGAATGACGGGGGAACTGATGTATCATGTACAGTTTGGTCAATCTTTGATACCTTTAGACCAGAGATGTTAAATGACTTTTCTGTGGATAAAATTGATTTAGCGAGTGCGACACTAGATGAAATTATCAGCGAGTTAAGTTATGACGGCGTGATTCGTGGCTTTGCTAATGGTGTTAAAGTTCCAGAAGTTACTGATATTGTTTCTAGTTTAAGTAATTTATTGAAAAAAAATTCCGTTGAAAATATTGTAAACCTTTATAATATTTTCAACGAATTACAGGTAATCAGCACAAAAGTAAACTCGTTTTATAATGATGGTGTGAATGTCCCTAAGATTGACGGGGTTGTAAAAGCGATTGGAAAATTAATTCCAGTTAATGTTGTTTATAATACACCAACAAGCGGAACATCGGTAACATTTACACCAACAAACAGTGCGAATAATAGAATCAAAGTCTGCTTTCTTTCTAATGATAATGCAGAAAAGAACCTTCAAATTGTTTGCACGAAAACAGTCGGAAATACGCAAAGTTTAACGCTTAAGCCCAATGAAGTTGTGAATGAAGTTTGGTTTTTAAATGTGGCATATATTGAAATAAAATTCGCTGATAGTTCGGCTTTTAATTCAGATGTGAGATATTCATTTGAAGAATATACGGCATAAGGGGGGTTATGTATGGGATTAATGAAAACACTTTCTCAAAGTTCAAAAGAGTTGAAAGATATTCTGGATAGGCTAACTGCATTAGAAAGCGGTGAAACATTCGCAACAAAAGAAATGTTTGAATCGCTTAATCAGACGGTTACTACTATTAACACAGATGTAACAAACATTAAAAACGGGGATAACATTGAAAATATCATGCTTGCAAATTATCCTGTCGGGAGTATTTATATGAGTATTAATCCGACAAATCCATCAAATTTATTTGGCGGTAATTGGGTAGAATGGGGAAAAGGTAAAGCTCCTGTAGGTGTCGATACAGCCGATGTAAATTTTAATTCCGTGGAAAAAACAGGCGGAGAAAAGGCGCACGTATTAAGTGCATCAGAAATGCCAACCCATGCACATACAATGGATAGTGCAGTGTCAACACATTCTAGTATCGTTTCTACAGATACAGGATTATACCAAGGGACTGGTGCAATTACATTTACTGCTATAGGTACAGTCAACGAAACAGACGAAACAGGCGAAGGTATTGGACATAACAACTTACAGCCATATATTACTTGTTATATGTGGAAAAGAACCGCTTAGGAAGGGGAGATAGTATGAATTTATTTCAACAGATTTTATCAGTAAGCAAGGAATTTAGAGAACATTTTGAGAAGGAAAAGGAACAGGAAGAAAGATTAAAAGCAGTTGAGGAAATGCTGTCCGGTGGTGGCGGTGGTGGAAGTGCAGGTGTAAGTGCTTATCAGCCGTATAAAAAGCAGAGTATGGTTTTAAAATATAATCCTTCAAATGATATAAAGACATCAATAATCCGATATGTCGGAGATAATTTGATACAATATTCAGAGTCAGATAAAATTTATCGTATAGACCCTACATATTTTGAAGATGGAGACATCATAAAAACAACGGTTACTATTGCGACTCATGATAATTACGAGGTATGTATTCCGAACTTCAATATACAGACAGGTAATGGCGAGGTTAATACTCAAGCCGTTACTGAACACAATATATCTGGAATGAGGCATGAAACATACTGTGCATTAGCACAACTTTCAAAATATGAGTATCAAGGAATGGAATTTACAGAAAATGATATGGTTTTTAGAATTCAGGATTATAGTAATCCATCGAGTATTTCGTCAGAGTTAATACGTAATTTTTCCATAGTTATTGATGTTGAAATTCATAAAGTTAAATAATAAGGGAGTGATAAAAAATGATTCCAGATATTAGCCACCATCACCCTGTAAAGGATTGGAAAAGGTTATGTAAAGATTCAAGCTTTCTGATTTCGAAAGCAACCGAGGGAACGAGTTATATTGACCCGACTTTAAGAACATTTGTTAATCAGTGTGAGGTAAACAAATGTTATTATTGGCTGTACTCTTTTGTGAGAAAAGGGAATGAGTTAGAACAGGCGAAATTTTTACATAAAACATGTAAGAGTTTGACGGGCGATTATTTTGTTGGATACATTTTAGATGTGGAAGATAATTCAGATGCTAAAAATGTGATTCCGGCACTTGCCTATCTTGACGGGTTGGGTGTAAAAACGATGTTTTATTGTATGTGGGCTCAATTCAGCAAGTATAAATCCGTGATTGATACCTTGCCTAAAAATTGTGCCTTTTGGGAAGCACGATACGGTAAAAATAACGGGGAGTATAATTCAAAATACCCTTGTCATAATGGGGTTGATTTACATCAATATACAAGTGCTGGAAAAGTTGAGAGTCTTGTTGGTAATATTGATTTGAATAGGGTTACAGGAGAAGGAAAAAGCTTGAAATGGTTTATTACTCCGCTTGAAAATGTGGAAGAAAAAACCGTAAAGAAAGATAAGAAATATTACAAGGCGATTAAGTCTTATAATGGAGATTCTATTGTTGAAGCACTAAAGAAAAGAGGGGTTGATTCATCTTTCGAGTTTAGAAAGAAAATTGCTAAAGTGAATGGAATTAAAAATTATACGGGGACGGCAAAACAGAACCTTTATTTGTTGGAGCTTATGAGACAAGGGAAATTGATTAAACCGTGATGTATAGCTAAAATTAAAATGGGGGTTATTCCCCCATTTTTTCTTGAATTAGTTTTCGTATATATTCCGAAACGGTTGTATTTTGTTCTTGTACATCTTTCTTTAGTTTCTGGTACATTTCTTCGCTAAGTTTAACTTTTACAGACTGTACTTTTTTATTTTTTTCTTTTAATATTTTCTTTTCCTCTTTTTTTCCATTCGATATCATTTCTTCTTTAACCTGTTCGGGGTCGATAGAAAAGGACAAATTTTGTTTTTTTCCATCCTTGTAAACCTCAATGTAAATACGACTTCCGAATTGTCCCGCTAATGTGTAGGTGTAATCGCCTATAGTGCATGTGCCGTTTTCGAGGATTGTAAGATATTGTGACGGGGTTAAGTTTGTGTAATCTTTTCTTGCCATGATGAAATCTCCTTTTTTTATTTTATTATAACATGGTGATGAGGTTCATGTCAATAAGGTGTACCCCCAGGAAGGTACAT